>JAUWSR010000103.1 GCA_030609975.1 Acidobacteriota bacterium
CATTTCGCGCACGACCTCTCTCCCGAGATCGTTCAATCCATTCCAGCGCGGCTTTTTTGCGGCGGTATCGGCCCAACCGTGATTGATGTTGTGAGTGAGTGTCATTGAGGAAATGCCCTTGCTGTGAAACTCGCGCAGGAGAGCGATGTCATCCTCAATGGCATGTCCGCCCTCGATAGCCAAAGGCATCGCGATCTTTCCGGACTTCACGATGCGTTCGATGTCCTCTCCGGTGCGTGCAAGCTCAACAGAGTCGGAGTTCTTATCGATCGCTCTCTTCATGGCTTCAAGCAGATGACGAGTCTGCTCGGCGGCATGACCGGGATAGGTGAAGTTCTGTATAAAAAGAGCAACGACTTGAACGTCGACACCGCCTTCCTGGAGCCGGGGAATGTCCACATGGCCAGCCGGCAGACGCTGTCCTATATCCAAGCCTTCGTAGAGGACACGATAGGCCAGATCATTGTGGCAATCCCAAACCAGAGCATCTTGGTGCAGTTTTTCCGTCTCAGTTTTTGAGGATGAGGCAGCCTGCATCATGGTGGAAGTGATACTCAAGAGACATATCGTAAGAACCAAGGGAAACAAAACTTTTTTCATATCATTTTACCTCAAGTCAGCTGATTTATTGATGGTTATATTATACACGAATTCTGCAAGGCGTTCATCCGATATAGGGCGTAACTTCAATTTATTGTGCAGGTTGTATACAATTCGTGCAGTGCCATATATAATATATATGGACGAATAACAGGTCGATATAAGGTCGAGAAATCGCCCGATCTAAAGAGAGGAAAAAGAGATGAAACTTATGAGATTGACCGTTTTTATAGCCCTGCTCTGCCTTCTTCTCACGGCGCAGACACAGGACCTGGGACAGAAAGTCTATTACAGTGACGACGGACCGATCAATATTGCCGTTGATGCCGCGGTGGCGTCTCGTTTGGTCGACAGCCCTTATGTGATGTTTTGGCTTTATATGGGGGCAGACGAAAATGTTTCCGCACAGGTCAACCGGGAAAACGTTATTCTGGTCCATAACAACCAGGAATATCATATGCCGTCCTTTGATGAGCTGCGCAAAAATTACGATCAAGACCGACGGGACCTGAATATCTACGCTCGGCAGGGAAAACAGTCACTGGTTACATCGTATCTAAGATTCTATACCTTTCAATGGAATTTGGATTTTTTCCCGGCTAGATTTGAGGATGTGACACGAATCGATGAAGGCGGTATCTCTTCCACGATCGGATTTGCGACCAAAGCTTATTTCAAAAATCCTGGCTTTAAAACCGGAGACCAGATTGCGATCAAGGTTTTCGACAAGAAGAACCAGGATATTTGGGGTGCTGTAGCCGCTGTTCTGTAAGAGTTTTCTTAGAGGACGTCTGCGCATCTGGGAGCGATTCCCTTGACGGCGTGATTTTTCTCATGATATGTATACCCATATGAACATGAACCAGAAAATCATTTTTTGGATTTCCAGCAGTTGCTTCCTTTTGTTGAGTCTTGTTGGATGCCAGCTTTCCGATCAGCCAGATGCATCTCAACAATCTCTCAAGTCTCTACCCAATATCGTGTTTATCCTGGCAGACGATATGGGCTATGGTGACATCGGGATCTACAATCCGGGATCAAAGATCCCGACTCCTTTTCTTGATCGATTGGCTCAAGAAGGGATGCGCTTCACCGACGCCCACTCCGGATCGGGCGTTTGCACACCCACCCGTTACGGGCTGGTCACGGGACGTTACAGCTGGCGCACGCGGCTTAAACGGGGAGTGCTTTGGCCGCCGGATGACAAACCGCTTATCGATCCGGAGCGGTTGACAGTAGCCGGGCTGCTCAAACGGGCCGACTATCACACGGCCTGCATCGGCAAATGGCATCTGGGCATCGAATGGGGACGGGATGAACAGGGAGAAGTGGATTTTAACCTGCCCCTTCTATTCGGACCGACAGACGTTGGTTTTGATGAGTTTTTTGGGATCGCGGGATCACTGGATATGATCCCTTATGTTTTTTATCACAACCGGACACCCTCTCAAGAGGTCACCGAGGTGCAGGCTGGGCTTCCCTTCCCACGATTCATCCGCGAAGGCCCTCGGGGGAAATACTTCGATCCGGGGCGGGCTTTGGATGAGCTCACTGAACAGGCGGTGACCTACATCGATACACATGCTTCAGATGACAGTCCCTTTTTCCTTTATTTTCCGCTGACAGCGCCTCACAAGCCGGTTTGGCCGACCGAGCGTTTTGCAGGCAGGACGGTTTTGGGGCCGTACGGCGATTTCGTGCACCAGGTCGATTGGACCGTAGGGCAGGTACTCCAGGCCCTGGACAGGAATGGGGTCAGAGACAACACCCTGGTTTTCTTCTCCAGCGACAACGGTTCTTACATGTACGCATGGCCTCAGGATGAGCCGGATCACACCGATGATCCTGGGATCCAGGGCTTCCATCCCCAGGCCCACAAGGCCAATGGGCAATGGCGCGGCACCAAGGCGGATATCTGGGAGGGGGGGCATCGTGTACCCTTCATCGTTCGCTGGCCGGGGAAAGTCGAGCCCGGAACTCAGTGTGACTTGACGATCTGCCTGACGGATTTTATGGCTACCTGCGCTGAGGTTGTGGATTTGCCCCTAGCGGAGGATGTAGCTGAGGACAGCTTCAGCTTGCTGCCGCTGATGCTGGGAAAGGGCTGGAGTGTCCCACGTGCTCCGGTGATCCATCATTCCAGCAGCGGTATGTTTTCTTTACGCGAGGGAAAATGGAAGATGGTGTTCGGCAGTGGTTCCGGAGGCCGGGAAAAGCCTGTTGGAAAACCCTTTGAAAAACCCTATTCTCTGTTCGATCTAGAAAATGACCCTTCGGAGAGAGAGAATGTGATCGAACGAAATCCGCAAATTGCGGAACGCTTGACAAAAAAACTCAACAGCATTAGAGAGAAAGGACGCAGCCGATAAAGAGAATCACTTCCTTTTGGTTTTGGACAGGCGGCTCATTTCTTTCAGGGAAATATCACTTCCCTCCAAGATTCTTTCCCACTTGGCTCTTTCTGTTTGACGCGATGATTTTCCTTTGCTTTCTTCGAGATACCAGAGTTCCTTCTTGAGTTTCTGGTAACTTCGATAGCGTTCTTCATCCAACCTGCCTTCTTCTATGGCTTTTTTGACCGCGCATTGAGGTTCTTTGTCATGCCGGCAGTCATTGAAACGGCAGCTCTGTGCGATCTCTTCGATCTCTCGAAAAGTCTCTTTCAATGCCTCCTCATCCGCCCACAACTGGATCTCCCTTAGACCGGGATTGTCCATGATGAGCCCACCCGAGGGGACAAATATCAATTCTCTCTTGGTGGTTGTGTGCTGTCCCTTTCCCACACTTGAGCTCAGGGACTTCACTTCCTGTCGTTCTTCTCCCAGGAGAGCGTTGATGATGGTGGATTTTCCGGTGCCGGACGATCCCACCAGGGCAGCGGTGTTTCCCGGGGAAAGATAGTCAAGTAAGGCATTGAGCCCTGTCTGTTCTTTGGCACTGAGGGCATGAAGAGGTGCTGCGGAGGCGATCGCTTCCACTTGAGCGATCTTGGATTCGAGATCCGGACAGATATCCGCTTTGTTCAGGACAATGACCGGATCGGCACCGCTGTCATAGACTAAGGTCAGATAGCGCTCGATCCGCCGCAGATTGAAATCCCGGTCCAATCCGATAACGATAAAAACAGTATCCATGTTAGCGGCGATAACCTGCTCTTCGGTTATCCCGCCTGATCTTCTCTTCCTGCCGCTGGCTACTTTACGTGAAAAATAGCTTTGCCGCGGCAGGATAGCCACGATGGAAGAAGAACCTCCCTTTGGCTCCTGGGCCACAATCACCCAATCTCCGACTGCAGGGAAATCGCTCTTGGATTGAGCGGCGTAGTGAATTTTCCCTGCGACACTTGCGGTTAGCTCACCATGCTCAGATAAAACCTGGTAGTTCTCTTTTTGAATAGAAAAAACACGTGCTGGAAAGGTGTTCTCTTGTGAATAAGGTGTAAAGTGATCTTTAAAGATCGGATTCCAACCGAGTTTTTCGAGTTTCATTTTAAACCGCTGGGTCGCTGTAGGTCGTATTCATTATAAGTCTTATTTTGTTGACCTAGCAACCCTCAATGTTCATTGTTGAATGATCTCGCTGTGCGGCTTCCCAGGCGATGATGGCCTTTTTCCGTACCGGCCCCCATCTGTAGCCCGTAACCTCACCTGATTTTCGGAGTACGCGGTGACAGGGAATAAGATAAGACACGGGATTTTGACCGATGGCTGAAGCCACAGCTCGTGTGGCGCGAGGTTTTCCGATCGCAGCGGCTAAGGATTTATAGGTAAACAGTCCGCCTTCCGGCAGATTGAGGAGGGCTTCCCAGACTTTTATCTGAAAATTCGTTCCTTTTAGATAAAGGGTTAAGGGCTTTTGACCTGGATTGATTCCCCGGCCGAATATGGCCTTTATGTACGAGGCTGTTACGCCCGGCTTTTCTTCGAATCTGGCTCCCCTCCAATGTCGCCTAAGCTCGTATTCGGATCTTTCTTTTCCTTCCGCTCCAAAAAACGACAGCCAGCATATCCCGCGTGATGTGACACCGATCAAACAGCGGCCGAAAGGAGTGGAGTGTATTCCGTATTGAATAAGCACGTATTTACCCTGGTGTTTGAACTCCCCGGGAGTGACAGCGTCAAAGGTGATGAAGAGGTCATGCAGCCGGCCAGTGCCGGACAGCCCGGCTTCAAAGGCCGCATCCAGAAGGCTGCCGGAATTTTCCAATATGTGTTTGGCATATTCCAGTGTGAGAAATTGGAGGAATTGTTTCGGGCTGATCCCGGCCCATCTTTTGAAGAGCCGTTGAGTGTGATGGGGACTCAACGCGATGTTCTCTCCGATCTCTCGAAGGGATGGCTGCCGGTGATGGTTCTCTTCTAGAAAAACGATTGCCTTTTCGATCTTCTCATAATCTTCCATGCTTTTATATCTCCACAGGTACTTTAAGTAAAACCAGTCATCCATACAACCCGAATCTTGCGAACCTGCTTTTTCAAGTATCTATATTTTTCACAGATTCTTAAATTAGGAGTGGCTGTTGCCACCGGTGTTTTTGATTGTATAGCGGCTCTTTTTGCTATCTTTAGTCGGGGCCGAAAACAGATTATGTATCCACTTATTTTGTGCTGGGACTGGCGCTTGTTATTTGGATCATGCTGGACCCGACCTGTGTGACAAAATCAGTCTGTCAAGTTGTGATTGCATGTTTTGATCTCTCTGACCCGTTCCATACAGCTTATGGAGGCTTTTGTTACTTTGGGCTTTTTAATTTTTCGCGAGCGTCGCTTTGACTCTCGATCTCTTTCATGATATTACTGAAGCAAATTTCATGTTTGATTAGGGGAAAAAATGAAGAAAACGACAGCTGTTGTGGCGCTGATGGCGGTTTTTACACTGGCCGTCTGTTTTATCATCCTTGGTGCCATCTCGGTCGAACTGATGGATTCCTTGGGGATTGATGAAGGGCAGTTCGGAACCTTGGCTATGGGGCTGTTTTTAACCAGCTGTATCGTACAGCTTGTGATCGGTCCTTTGGTGGACAAACTGGGGTATAAGCCCATCGCAATCCTGGGCTTCGTGGTAACGAGTGGCAGCATGTTTTTATTAGCCAATGCTACGGATTTCAACCTGGCGCTTATGGCTTGTATTCTGTTGGGTGTCGGGGCCATGTCTTTGAACACCGTGGGCAATACTCTGATCCCTATCGTGCTTTTCGAAGGCAAAGATCCGGCCCGAGCAAGCAATTTCGGCAATGCCTTTTTTGGGCTTGGATATGTGCTGACGCCTTTCCTCTTTGTATTCTTCCTTAATACGCTGAACCTAAGCTACAGAACCTCTTTATCGATCTTGGGAGGGCTGGTCCTGGTCTTTTTGATATTTGCTTTAATGACCAGCTATCCTCAGGTTTCGACCGGATTTAAGTTTTCGATGGCTTTCAAGCTGTTGAGCAAGAGTACGGTATTGATCGCGGCCTTAGCTTTGTTCTGCTACATCGCTTTGGAGGTGTCCATGGGCACGTGGATAAGAACGCTCATGGAGCAGCTCTGGGGTGGGACGGCTAATGCAGCCTATAGCGCGGGATTGGTCTTGAGCGTTTTTGGAGTAGCGATGATGGTAGGTAGATTTGCCACCTCCACCGTTAAAAATCTCACAGCAATGGGCACAAGAGTTATAGCCGTAATGGCGCTGCTTTCCTTGGTTGCTATCGTACTTATGATCGTAGCCAAGAGTCCGGCTTTGGCCATCGCCGCCATCGTTTTGGCAGGATTGGCCTTTGCGCCTATATTCCCCACCATTGTGGGTGTGACCTTTGCTAAGTTCGACTCCAGCCTTTACGGCAGTATCTTTGGGATCATATTTGCCGTAGGTTTGCTGGGCGGGACTTTTGTGCCCAAATTTATCGGCAATCTCAGTGTGGGCTCGACCATCCAGCAGAGCCTGCCCATTGCCGCTGTTATGGCGGCTATATTGTTTATATTCGCTCTTATTATGGGCAAGGTCGGCAAAAAGAAAGAGACAGAATAGGATTAGACAGGGACCAGTCCTACCCTGAAGCCGTCGGCATCATCCCGACTGTTCGGCTTTACGGCATCCCGGAATACGGCTTTGGCGCGCGCCGCCTCAACCGGGAACGCTCCACCCCGCATACAGCGCAGGATTTCAGCCGGTGCCGAAGTCTCTTCTCGACCATCATGGGGATTGTAGGGGAGTTCGAACAGGGGCGCATCCAGAGTTCTTCCCCAAAGTGTCCGGGTCCAATTCCACACGTTTCCACTCATATCCATAATTCCGTAAGGACTGGCTCCGGCAGGAAAACAACCCACCGGAGTTGTGGTCTCGATGTGGGTGTCTTTATAGTTGGCCCGGGTGGGATCGATCTTATTTCCCCAGGGAAAACTGGTGCCGGAGGAGCCGCGGGCAGCCTTTTCCCATTGAGCTTCCGAGAGCAGGTCGATGGTAAAGGATCCGGAAGTGAGATGCGCCCAAAAACCCCTTTTCTCTGTGCTTCGAGGTTTTCCTTTCTCATGATGTCCTGCGAAATCAGATAATTTTTCCATCAGCCAAGTACTGTAATCACGGGCCTCATACCAACTGATCCAGGTGACGGGATGGTTAACGATTCCGGTTAAACAATTGTCATCTCCAGGAGTATAGCCTGTTTCTTTGACAAACTCCTGGAATTGAGCGACTGTAACTGGATAACGAGAGGCGTAATACGTTTGCAGATCGACTTGATGGGCTTGTTTTCCCTCGCCCATGAGGAAAGGACCCTGGGGAATTTCGACGAACCCCAGCGCCGCTTCATCCGGAAGATGCCACCTTTCCTTGAGAAAACGAGGGTCACCCAATTCAGCCATACGATCGCCCGCCTCCTTGCGCTGCTGCGGTGAGAGTTCTGTATTGTTCATTAAAGTTATTAAAACTGATAAATCTTTTTCCATTCTGGCCTACTTGTTTAGATTGAGTTTTAGAATTTAAGTCAATTTCTTCTCGAAATCAAGCTGGGCTGCTAAAATACTAAGGTAAGTGAAAGTGCCATGAAAGTTTTGAATGAAGGAATATTTCTTCTTTTCTGGTTTTTGTGTATCGCATTTTTCTTGTTCCAAGCGACTGCAGCCGCAGAAATTCTGCCGGTTTTTCTGGCGGGGCCGAGATGGCGGCTATGTTTCCTCATAATATTTTGCAGAGGATTGCCGGGATAATCTGCTGCGGGACGGCACTACCTCCCAATTATAATCCGGCCGGTTTGTCGCCGACTCTTTATTTCGGAATCATGGGCCGTAAGGATTTTCTGTTTCTTGACATGCTCAAGCTTGACAGCCTCTTGGATAGGAACAAGGTCCAACATCGGATCATGTATTTTGATGGCTGGCATCAATGGCCCCCGGAACCACTCCTGAAGGAGGCGATAGATGCAGGATTCCAAGCAGCAGATGTGATAGCTGAAGATCCGGATCTTGAGAATATACGCTCCGAGCCGGAGTACCAGACTCTACTGAAGAAAATAAAATTGAAATAAATAATGCTTTTTATAAACTGGTCATAAACATCGGTGCTGTACTTACTGTTTAAAAACACCCATAGCTGGATTATAGATAGACATCCCTTATTTTTCTGCTGATGGCCGAGGTATATTTTGGAAGGGCTAACGTCAATATATTGTTGGCCATGCAACGGATTATCTGTAACTGTTGCGGTAAACAGGTGACGGCTAAGCTAAAGCATAATTCTCGTGCCGTCGTTAAAATATCAGATTAGGTATGTCTTTTGTTTGACTCTCCGCAAAATAATCAATATTCTCTTTAATATTAAGGGATTACAAAAAAGAGTTTTATGCATGACCATAGAAAAAAGGAGGATGAGCATGGATCAAAGAGTCAAAGATCTATATGAGGATTTCAGCCAGGGGATTTTGGATCGGCGCGAGTTTCTGAAGAAATTAGCGAAAATCGCCGGCGGGACGGCTGCTGCTTATGCCCTGCTGCCATTAGTGGAGGGCGGACAGATCGAGGCCCAAATGGTGGCCAAGGATGATTCCCGGCTGCATGTGGAAGATATTAAATATCCGGGCGAAACGGGTGATATGTTTGCTCATTACGCACGTCCGAAGGGCACGGATAAACTCCCGGGTGTGATCGTGATCCATGAAAACAGGGGACTCAATCCTCACACCGAAGATGTCGCCCGGCGGATGGCGCTGGAGGGATTTTTGGCGATCGCGCCCGACGCTCTGTCTCCCTTAGGGGGGACTCCGGATGATGTCGATGCAGCTCGCACCAAGATGCGCGAACTTGACAGCCAAACCACCGTCAAAAACTTCGTAGCAGCGGTTCAATACTTAAAAACTCATCCCCAATCGACCGGAAAAGTGGGATGTACGGGCTTTTGCTGGGGTGGCGGAGTGACAAATCAGGTGGCTGTCAACTCTCCTGATCTAATGGCAGGAGCTCCTTTTTATGGCAGACAACCTGCCGTGGAAGAAGTGCCTAAGATCAAAGCTTCCTTGCTTCTGCATTATGCCGGACTTGATGAACGCATCAATGCCGGCATCGATGCCTATGAAGCGGCTCTAAAAAAGGCTTCCGTAGAATATGAGATCTTCATGTATGAGGGAGCCGGGCATGCGTTTTTCAACGACACCGGATCACGTTATAACAAAGAAGCCGCTGGGCTGGCATGGGAACGGACGATCGCATTTTTTAAGGAAAAGCTGAAAACTTAGGACGACTTCCTCCGCCATTCTGCTGCCACTTCGGTTACAAAGGGCCGGCAGTGCATGAAGAACTGCTTGTAACCGGCGCATAGATAATTCAGTCCTGTCTCACCATCCGGTGTTTTGATGAATCGGTTCTTGGGGCACTCCCCGTTACACATGGCTCTCACTTCACATTCCAGACAATAGCGAGGCAGAGAATCCAATTTAGCTTGGCCAAAGGCTCTCTGTTTCGAACTTTCAAGCAGGTCAACCAGGGGGATTCTTCTGATATTCCCCAAGTTGTGCTCGTTGTCTACGAAGTGGTCGCAGGAATAAAAATCTCCGTTGTGTTCAATGACAGGAATATCACCGCAGACAGGCCGGAAGATACAGAGCGAATGCTCCTGATCGAAGGCGGTTCGGGTTGCTTCCTCGAATATCTGCACTTTGATCCGTCCGATATCCTGGCTCGCCCATTCATCGAAGATAACAGATAGGAAGCCGCCCCAGGCATCTGCCGGGACAGTGTGAGAGCTGACGATCCCTTCGGAGTCCAGTTGCCGTTCCACCAGGGGCAAAAAGCTTATATAGCCAGCCTCGATCTGTTTAAAGAAACGGTACACTTGAAGCGGATACATGACATTGAAGTCATTCACGACGCAGAGAATATCGTTTGAGATGTTGTGTTTCTGTAGGAGTCTGTAGCCGCGCATGGTCTGGTCATAGGTCGGTTTCCGGTCTTTGGTTTTGCGGTAGCGGTTATGCATTTCCTGAGGGCCGTCTAAACTGAGCCCGATCATAAAGCCTTCAGCGGCCAAAAATCGACACCAGTCTTCATCGAGCAGAGTGCCGTTGGTCTGCAATCCATTAACAATGTGTTGTTTTCGAGGTTGATGTTTGCGCTGCAGCTCTACGATCTTGCGATAATAGTCCAATCCCAGCAGCGTCGGCTCCCCTCCATGCCATGAAAACCGGATCACCGGCCCAGGTGAAGCTTCGATGTGCTGAACAATGTATTCTTCCAGAAGCTCATCGGACATACGAAACGATTCTTGCCTTGGATAGAGATTTTGCTTATCTAAATAGTAACAGTAGCTGCACTCCAGATTGCAGAGCGAGGCGGCCGGTTTAGCGAAAACCTGAAAATCACGGGACACTTTGACCATATTTGTCTTGAGCTTATTTAGAAGGGGAATTCCTTTCCTTATCAAGGTCAATTTCTGGAGGCATATTTGCCGCGACTTCTTCGATCTCGAAGTATTCTGCCTGTGTGAAGTTGAAGAGAGAGGCAACCAGATTGGATGGGAAGATCTCGATGCGGGTATTAAGATCACGCACGTTGCCATTGTAGAAACGGCGGGAGGCTTGGATGCGGTCTTCAGTGTTTGCCAATTCCTTCTGCAGCTCTAAGAAATTATGACTTGCCTTCAATTCCGGATAACTTTCCGATACGGCGAAAAGCTGGCGCAATCCCTGTACCAGTATATTTTCATCCGCTGCCTGACTGGTCGGCGATCCGGTGGAATCTGCTGCCCGTGTTCGGGCCGCAACGACTCGCTCAAAGACGTCTTTTTCGTGGGCTGCGTAGCCCTTGACCGTCTCAACCAAATTGGGGATCAGGTCGTAGCGTCTTCTCAACTCTGTTTCGATCCCTGACCAGGAATCCCGGATGTGTTGGCGCAGCCGGA
>JAUWSR010000295.1 GCA_030609975.1 Acidobacteriota bacterium
AAGCCATTGGGAGGAACTCAACTCCCAGCTTAAAAGTCTACACCAAGCCCTGGGAAAATGGCATGACGCTGACATCGCGCTTATGTTCCTGGATGGGTTTATGCTGGAATACACACAGTCGTCTTTTTTTAGTAAGGACTCTTACATGTTGTACATCAAGGGACTGCAGAAGCAAAAACTGGATCTGCTCGATCTGTTTGAGCAGAACTGGAAAATCTTTGTTGAGCTTATCGGCAGCGAAGAAAATCCTTAAAAAAGACCTTTGTGCCTATACTGATCTGATCAAAAATCCCAGATTCGTGTGTATAAAATGCGGACGTGCTGCCAACGATAAGAAAAATCTCTGCGAGCCTGAAAAAATTCAGGAACCCTAGCCTGTCATTTGACATATAAATTCCTTTTCCTTGGATGTATCCCTATTTCATAAGAGTTGACATTCAGACCAGCCCAAAATAAATTAGTGTCTACGGAAAACCACGATGAACGAGACGCAAACCAATAACAAGCCCGGCATGGAACTGGCTCGGGATATGAGCCTGCTTCACGTCACCATGATCGGCGTCGGTGCCATGATCGGAGCAGGAATCTTTGTGCTCACCGGTTTGGCGGCTGGAATCGCAGGTCCGGCTCTGATCCTGGTGTTCGCCTTCAACGGCCTGGTTACAGGATTGACCGCCATGACCTACGCTGAACTCGGCTCCTGCTTCCCCGAAGCGGGGGGAGGTTACCTCTGGGTTAAAGAGGCTCTTCCTCAGCCCAACGGAGTTCTTTCCGGATGGATCAGTTGGTTCGCACATGCTGTGGCCTGCAGCCTCTATGCCGTGGCTTTTGGCGCCTTCACCGTCGACCTGCTTCACATGGCGGGAGTTGATCTATCTAAGATCTTCCACAGTCTATCCGGAGACCATTCCCATCTATTGGCGACCAAGGTAGTGGCCGCTCTCATCACCCTGCTGTTTGTGTGGATCAACTACCGGGGAGCCAAAGAGACCGGTCAGGCCGAAAGCGTTGTCACCATCATTAAGATCTTGGTGATCGTGCTTTTCATCGGATTCGGCCTCTACGCCATCGTCGCAGGCAATACTCCCGAGCCCTGGCAGTCCCAGTTCAACGGGTTTTTTCAAAAGGGAGCCGCGGGCATTATCATGGCCATGGGATTGACTTTTATCGCTTTCGAAGGCTATGAGATCATCGCCCAATGTGGAGAAGAGGTCAAGGATCCCAAACGCAATATCCCCCGCTCCAGATTTCTTTCGCTGCTCATCGTCATCCCCATCTACATCCTGGTGGCCTTTGTAGCCTTGGGTGCCGTTGCTCCCGAAAGCGGCGGATCCAGCTGGCAGTATTTGGGCGGGAAGGGCGAAATGGCCATGATCGAAGCGGCCGAGCACTTTATGATGGGAAAGATAGGACGGATCATCTTCCTGATAGGCGGACTCTTTTCCACCATGTCCGCCCTGAATGCGACCGTCTATTCCTCTTCCCGCGTCAGCTTTGCCATGGGGCGAGACCACAATCTGCCGGGGATCTTCGCGCGGATCCATCCCAAAAAAAGAACCCCTCACTATGCAACTTTCATCTCCGGGGCCTTGATCATTTTTATGGCGGTGACACTTCCCATCGAAGACATCGCCAGTGCCACCGATGCCATGTTCCTGCTGCTGTTTATCTTCGTAAATCTGGCCCTTATCAACCTGCGCAAAAACCGCCCCGACCTGGATCGGGGATTCAAGGTCCCGCTGGTTCCATTTTTGCCGCTGCTGGCGACCTTCCTGAATCTGATTCTGGCCGTTTTCCTCTTCTTCTACCGGCCCTTGGGAGTCTGGGTGTGTGTGGGCTACATCCTTTTGGGCATCTTCCTTTATTATGTCTATGCCCGCAAGAAGGAATTCGATGCCAAGTCCGAACCGCTCATCCACTCCGAACAGGCTGTCTATTTCGCAGAACCCCGGCCTTTTCACCTTATGGTGCCTGTGGCCAACGAAGCCACCGTGGAGCAGCTGCAGCGCTTCGCGATTCGACTGGCCCAGGCTAATAACGCCGACATCTCGAACCTGCATGTCATCCAAGTCCCGGCGCAGCTTCCTCCCAGTGAAGGCCGCAAGTATCTGGAAGGGGCAAAAGCCCTATTGGCCAAAGCTGTCCAGGCAGCAGAAAGTCAAGACGTACCGGTAAGCTCCTTGGTCAAAGTGAGTCACAACGTAACCAAAGCCATCATCGAGACCTGTGAACAAAACAAGATCGACCTTATGATCCTGGGATGGGAAGGCAAAGTATCCAAACCTAATCGTATCTTCGGTACCTTCCTGGATGAGATCATCCATAACACGGTCTGTGACATCGCCATGGTCTGTCGATCGCCCGGCCCGGAAATGGAGATCTCACGCGTGCTCATCCCCGTCACCAACATCCGTTACGCCATGCTCTCCCTTAAGACCGCAGAGGCTATGATCAAAGATCCTGACATCCCTCTGGTTCTGTTTCATGCGACTCATTACGATGATCTCGAGGGAATCAGAGAGCGGTATTTATCGGAGCTCCAGAAATTTTCTGACGAGATCACTCCGGAGCGTTATCAGGTTGTCATAAAAAAGACCTACCGGATCCAGGAGTCCATCCTGAACGAGATCCAGCCTCATGACTTGATCATCATGGGAGCACCGGAAGAGGGGTTGCTGAGACGGGCCTTTTTTGGAGATCTTCCCCAGCTCATTGCCAAGGCGAGCGACCGGCCGCTGATCCTGACCAAACGTTATACCGGTCATGTGAAGTCTTGGTTCCAGAAACTCTTTGGGTCACGCAGAACTATGCTGGATTGACACAATCCATAAATGCAGCTATAACAATCTGTGCTTTTAGGTTACAAACCGTGGACAAAGAAAGACTCTGGGAGAGGAAAACAATGAAAAATTTGAAATGGATCTTTATGGTGCCGATATGTTTGGCCCTGCTCTTCTGCGGCGGGAAAACGGAAATGCCCGAGGAAACCGAGATGGTCGCTCAGCAGCAGACACAGCTTACGGCCAAAGAACAGCTGGGAAAAAGGCTGTTCTTTGATGCCAATCTCTCCTCTCCCGCCGGGCAGTCTTGCGCTACCTGTCACGGTCCTGCCGTAGGATTTACCGGACCGGACAGCAGTGTCGATGACACCACCGTTGTCTATCCAGGAGCCCTGGAACCTCGTTTTGGAAACCGCAAACCCCCGGCAGCCTCTTATGCAGGCGCGAGTCCCAAGCTGCACATCGATGAGGAAGGCACCTTCGTGGGCGGCATGTTCTGGGACGGCCGGGCAACAGGCTGGGACCTGGGCGAGCCCCTGGCGGAACAGGCCATGGGTCCTTTTTTAAATCCGCTGGAGATGAACATGTCCGATGAAGCCGCGGTTATTCAAAAAGTCTTGGAATCAGATTACATCGACCTTTTTAAAGAGGTATGGGGTCAGGATTCTCTTACCCTGGAGGACACCAAAGGTTCCTATGAACGAGTCGCGCGTGCCATCGCTGCTTATGAACGATCCCCCGAACTCAATCCCTTCTCTTCCAAATTCGATGACTTCTGGAGAAAGACCCAAGAAGCCGGGCTGGATCTGGAAACCATGGATAAAAATAACTGGGAAACATACAAAGGCTATGGTTTGGACGACGATGAGGTCCAGGGCCTAATGTTTTTCCACACCAAGGGAAAGTGCTCTTTATGCCACGTTTTAACCTCTGAGGATGGAACTCCCCCTCTGTTCACCGATTTCACCTATGACAATCTGGGTGCTCCTCGGAACCCTGACAATCCCTTCTACGTTCAAGACAGGGAGTTCAATCCGGAGGGCGAGGCCTGGGTGGATAAGGGATTGGGGGCGTTTCTAGAAGGAGTGGATGAATACAAACAATATGCCCAGGATAACATGGGAAAATACAAAGTCCCCACTCTGCGCAACGTCGACCGCCGGCCCAATCCAGGTTTTATCAAAGCCTTCCTTCACAACGGTGTCTTCAAGACCCTCAAAGAGGTCGTGAATTTCTACAACACCCGGGACGTCGAAGGCGCTGCCTGGCCGGAACCGGAGATCGCAGCCAATGTCAATACCGATGAACTCGGAGACCTGGGACTCACGGAGGCAGAAGAGGACCTCATCGTGCTGTTCATGACAACC
>JAUWSR010000186.1 GCA_030609975.1 Acidobacteriota bacterium
AAAATTCTTGTCTGTGACTCCTATCTTTCCGAAGAAAGACTTGAAGAATTAGGTGTCACGCATACTCCTTTCGCTGAGATCCTGGAAAGATCTGACATCGTAACCACGCATGTTCCCGTAACAGATGAAACGCGCGGCATGTTTAACACAGATACATTATCTTTAATGAAACCAACCGCAGTCCTTATCAACACCTCTCGCGGACCAATCGTCAAGACCCAAGACCTCGTTAAAGCCCTAAAAGAGGGTATAATTGCAGGGGCAGGACTGGATGTCTTTGAAAAAGAACCTCCAGCGCCTGACCTTGAACTCCTGCATATGGACAATGCTGTGCTGAGCCCTCATATTGCTTGGTACAGCGAAGAAGGCGGATGGGACATCAGGCACATGATTTTGGACGACGTCAGGGCATTTCTAAAGGCGAAACTCCCCAGATTTGTCGTTAACCCTGAAGTTTTGAATCGCCCAAACTTGAGATTTTAGTCCTCCGACTTATCCAACTTGTTGATCCCAGGTAAATTAGTGCTACATTGGTCCCGTATATTGGCTTAAATCAATCTTTTTAATCCAAATATCCTTACGTTAAGAGGTGCGACTGTCGCAATTTGAGGACAGAATTTTTCACTAAACAACCTCCCGTACCCAAGAAATTATTGGCATAAAACCTGCATAATATGTAGTATTGAATGGATAGACTGTAAAAATCACAGTATGCACAAAAGGAGAATAGCTCAATGAAAAAAGTTGCTGTATTATATCTTGTACTTTTACTGGTACTCCCTGTAATTGCGGTTTCGGAAACTCAGACAGCCGCAAAAGGCAAGGTGATCAGGACAGAGCACGGTACAAAACAAATTTTGGCTGGTGAGGAACTGGCAGGCATTCAAGCAATAAAGGGTGATAAAGCACGTGCCCTCATGCTGGCGGCCACAACATGGGCTTTATTTACGGGGGATGAGACTCCCTGGATGTCTCAAGTTGTTTCTCTAGCTGAAGTGGACGAGCTCCAATTTTACGTTGATTATACCGCAGTCGCCATTACCAAGGTCAAGTTCCATTTTATCTTTACCGGACCTGAATTTTGGACTTACACCGATGATGAATGGTACGATGCCAGGGCTCTCTCTTACGACTTCTATGGGGTCATCACCAACACAGATTGGAAAAAAGGCACATATACACTGGTCGTCGTAGCCGAACCTCAAACCGTCAGCTCCGGAGCAGAGTGTGTGGCTACGTGTATTTTCAGGCTGAAATAGATATATTCTACTTTTCAGAAATTCACCGGCGGCAGAATAACTCAGGGTATTTACAAGCGCCCCGGTTTGAATCATAATCACTAAAGCCCTAGGGATGGATTATCATGAAAAAATCTGTAATTGCGGCTTTATGGCTGGTTATGTTTTTAGCACAACTTCCTCTTTCCGCTCAGGAAGGACTTGTCCCCGCCTTTGAACTGAAACCATGTGAAATCGCCCTGCAGCGATTAGCTCAGCCGGGTACCCCTTTTGACAAGTGCGGACGACAGTTTGCTTTGCTGGCAGAAGAAAGCGGCTCTTTTGAAGCCTGGGCTTACCCTCTGAAGATCCTGCGCGGATTTAACCTTTCTTTTTATATAGGTGAATCCACGCGACCGATTCTGGCAAAGGATATCGTTCACCAAGTCGAAGTCACACCGGAAACCACAATCCTCACCTACACCTATCAATCGTTTACGGTTAAGGCCGTATACATAACTCCTATCGAGGAACCCGGCGCCATCATTCTTTTAAAAGTCGATTCTACTGTCCCCTTGGCTATCGTCTGCGGTTTTCTGCCGGTCCTGCAACCCATGTGGCCGGCTGGGATAGGCGGTCAATTCGCCTACTGGAACAATGATCTGAAAGCCTATGTCATATCCGAATCATCAGGTGAAAACCACGGTTTAGTAGGCTCGCCGGCGGCTTCAGGCCTCTCCTACACTCCGGCTCACATGCTGTCCGACAAACCGAGTGAATTCCGCATCCCCATCCCTGATCCGCAAAAGGTCAGAGACAAATTCATCCCTATTTATCTTGCCGGTGGAAAAGGCAAACGGGAGGCCGTCCTTGAGGTGTATAAACGGCTCCAACAGGACCCTCACAGATATTATCTCGAAAACCAGGAACATTTTAGCAAGCTTCAAGAAAATACGCTCCAAATCAAAACCCCAGATAAAAAACTCAACTTGGCTTTTGCATGGGCCAAAGTCGCATTTGATGGCTTGATCGTCGAGAATCCGGAATTGGGCAAAGGTATGGTAGCCGGCCTGGGAGCCTCCGGAACCAGCGGCCGCCCGGGTTTCGGCTGGTTCTTCGGAGGCGATACTTACATCAATTCTTTAAGCCTGGGTGCCTATGGCGCCCATGAAACGGTGCGCGATATCCTGGCCTTCACCCAAAAATGGCAGCGGGAAGATGGGAAAATGGCGCACGAGCTTTCCCAAGCAGAAGGATATATCGATTGGTGGAATGACTACCCCTATGGCTACATCCATGGCGACACTACGCCTTATTACATCGTGGCCATGTATGAATACGCTAAGATGTCGGGAGACCAGGAATTTATAAAAACCAGCTGGGAGTCGCTGCAGCGGGCTTATGACTGGTGTCGCTCCACAGACACCAATACCGATGGATTGATGGACAACAAGCAAGCCGGCCTCGGTGCTCTGGAGTATGGAGCGCTTGCCGGCATCGAAACCGATATCTATTTGGGTGCAGTCTGGGTACGCGCCACCCTGGCCCTGCAAGAGTTGGCCCGAATCGTGGGAGATGCCCATTACATTGAAATAGCCGAGAAAGACCACCAGCGAGCCTCTGGAGCCTTTGACGAACGGTTTTGGGACGAGGACAGCCGTTACTACGCCTACGCCTTCAACGCCGATGGCGAGCATGTCAAGGAAATTTCGCCCTGGAACGCTGTGGGACTCATGTGGCGACTGGGCACACCGGAGCACAGCCGCGCCTCCTTGGAGCGCATCAGCTCGGCGGAGCTCATCACAGACTGGGGCGTCCGCAGCATCTCTATTAAGAGCAAGTTTTTCCAGCCTCTTAACTACAACTACGGAGCGGTCTGGCCCTTCCTGACCAGCTGGGTAACAACCGCCCTTTATACGCACCACATGCCGCTCAACGCCTGGCCCCTGCTCAAGGCTACGGCCAGACACACCTTCAACAATGGGCTGGGCAGCATCACAGAGGTCTTCTCGGGCACGAATCATGTCTGGCCCCAGGAAGCGGTCTCTCACCAAGGTTTCTCCACCGCCGCAATCACATTGCCCCTTATCCGAGGAATGCTGGGCCTAGAGGGAAATGCTTTGAAAAAAACTGTCACGCTCTCTCCTCAATTCCCGGCGGACTGGGACCGGGTTCAAGTCGAAAACCTTAAGATCGGAGAAGCGGTCTTTTCTCTCGATTTTCACAAGCAACCAGGACAGATCCGGATGTCGCTCACGGCTGACAATGCGGCGGGCTATCATCTCACCCTAGCCCCGGCGCTGGGACCGGCCGCCCACATCCGCGCGGTTGAAAAAAACGGGCGTGCTGTAGATTATTCTCTTGAAATGGGTGCCCAGAACATCCTTCCGACCATAAAACACACCCTGAATGAAAATCTTCTGACCTTCGAGATCCGCTACCAACCTGGGCCCGAAATTTTTGTCGTTCCTACGGCGAGCCCGGTGGGCGATCCCAATTTGGGCTTGAAGATAATAAGCCTCGTTAGAGAAAACGACGTTCTGATCCTGAAGATGGAAGGGATCTCGGGACAATCTTACACATTGGGTCTGAACCATCCCGAAAGGGTAAAAACTGTGGTGGGGGGCATGTTGGAGGAGGCCGGGATCACGATCGAGATCCCGGGCGAACGGGACGCAGGTTATCGCATGCACATACTGCGAGTTCAGGTAAAACCACTGACCTGATCTACGACTCCGGCAGCTTCCTGCTAGCGCAGAGAGGCCTTGGAAAAGACGTGTTCAGGGATGTCGGCATTGAACTCGACCGAAACCAGTATAAACTCTGTACCTTTCCCGGTTTTAAGCTCGTCCTTAAATACCATTTCAAAGGGGAACCATCGGTTTTCAACACGGCGCACGCTGTTCACCTGAGTGGTCTTTATCAACTTGCCGCTCCGGGCATAACGTTCTTCACGCAGGGACACGAAGCGTTCCTTATCCACCCATATCTTGCGGGAATGATAGGCGATGTTCCCATGTTTTGAGACCAGCATCAGGACCCAGCAGGGACGATCCTGGTATGTCTCCTCTTCTACGACCTCGGCTGAATAATCATCCCAGAGTTTTCGGTCCTCCATCATGTCTTCGTAGGAAAGGTCGGAACCCATGACCGACTGCCTAAGCATGTGGCCTGAAATACGGATGATCCTGTCGGTCGAAGGAGAATAGGTCCAGAGCTCATCGGCAAGTTTGAGCATCTTGGTACCCGCTTCCCTGGGAGGGGCCAGGTATTCCGTGAACGATTTTTCATCGCCCTGGATCCAGGATTTGGATTCTATGGTCCGGCTGCCCCTACGCCCGTGTACGATCATTTTTCCCTGCGAGATCTTGTTGTCCGAGCCTATGTTCTCATCGATCTTCTGCAGGATCGAATCCCCGGTAGGGTATTGGGTTGGAAAATTCCAAGCCATAAACACTATTATAAAGCATATTGCAACGGCGATCTTTTTCATACTTCAAGCTCCTTTATCAACTGTGCGGTCTTGCGGCGGTATATGCCCAGTCCGGCGATCGCGGCCCCCAGTAAAGTGGCGACGATGCCGGGAAAAAATCCGATCACATAACTTACCGGTGTGACCTTAGCACGTATCACATCGGCGATCATAAGCGAAGCATTCTGCATCATAGCGCTGATGTCGAAGCCCTGGTACTGCAAATAGTAGGAGAAAACCAGGCCCAAAGCTGTCCCGAATATAGAGCCGATGATCCCGACAATCAAAGATTCGGTGATCATGGAGCGGTAGAGGTGGCCCTTGCTCTCCCCTATTGCCAAGCGCACGCCGATCTCACCATAACGCCGCAGGCTGCCCAGGATGCCTGCGTTCCACAGCACAATGGACATGGCCGAGATGAAGACGATCAACACGACAGCTGTGAACATCTTGAGCATCCCCATCATTTCGCCCAACGCCGACTGCTCCAACAGACTCTTCATGACCGGAGCGAATTCATCGTTGTTTCCCGCCAGTGAAGCATTGTACTCAGCGGTTATCCGTTCCGAGTCTTCCAACCGGAAGACAAAATCATTGTAGAAGCCCAGGATCTCACCGGCCGCATCCTGCATGTCCAGCACTTCTTGAATATCAGCCAGGTCTGCGATCATAGCCCCCCTGTCCATTGCGGTCACACCGAATTTCATGGTCCCGACGATCGTGAAGTTGGAGAAGGCCATACTGCCGTACATGGTAGCGCCGATCAATGTGGCTGTGTCCCCCACCCTGACCCCCAGACGCTCAACAAAACCGTGACTTACCAGTATCTCACCCGGATTTTTAGGGAGCCTCCCGGAGACCATGCCGCCTTCCAGATTGAGAAGCGACCATTCAGGAGTGTCCGGGGAAAACAGGTCTAGAGCCATGCCCATTATAGGTCCCTGAGCACGCGTTTCCCCATTTTCATCCGGGATGTCCAGAAGTGCGCCGAACTTTATACGGGGCGTCCAGACCATGTTGGGATAGCGAGTACTCAGATCGGTAAGCAGGTCTTCCAAACCCACGAAGGCCAAGTCATTGGGAATCTGATCCGCCTCCTCTGCGTAGGCTCGAGACATGACCTTGACATGTCCGGTCTCAAACTTGGCGCTGGTGTCGAAGAAATTCCCCGTCGCTCCCTGGATATAGCTGTACAGGAATACGGTCAGCATTACTCCTGTCATGACAGTGAGTATGGGGAAGAGGCTCCGCGAACGGTCCCTGAGGATGCCCTTCAACAAAAACTTGATCATGTCATCCTCCCCCGTAATGCCTCGGTGGGTTCCAGTTTGGCGATCCTGCGTGTGGGAAGGTAGCTCACAATGGTGGTGACACCAAGCACGAGGAGCACAGTGCCCACCACCAGCCCTGCGGTGATCGCTGGATAGAGCGTGTCTCCGATTGCAAAACCATAACTGTCCATTGCACCCGGCATGGCCCAGCCCACCTTGTTCGAGTACAGCAGGAGCGGGATGCCATAAACGGCCGCCACGCCAGCAGCCAGAACGCTGTGCAAAACACCCTCTATAGTAAAGAGTGCGATGACCTTTAGCCGGGTGAGACCGAGAGCCATCAGGGTTCCTATCTCCCTCTTGCGTTTGAAGATGGAGAAGATCTGGGTATCGAATATGGCCAGCATGGCCAGAAGCAGCAGGACGATGTAGAAGATCGAGGAACCCACTGTCTTCTGCTTAACCAAGGCCCGCACATCTTTCATGAGATAATCTATGTCCCGGAAAATCCAGCCCGATACGCTGCCCACCAGGTTCTTGTCCCCGTCCTTTTCCACGACGACTATGGTGGCCTCACCTTCCATGCGCGTTAATTCCTGCAGTTTGTCCAGTGCCACCCAGAACTGACCCTGGTCGATGCTGGGCACCGAAGTCCGGAACACCTGGGCGACCTTGAACTCACGGGCGTCAAAAACTCCTCCGGCATCCCTCCACCGGAGGGTCACGACATCACCCACCCTGAGCCCGGTGTTGGATGACATCCGCCCTCCAATGAGCACCGGAAGTTCGTCTCCATCCGATTCGAGAAATTGCGAGGGAAGCGAGATTATCTCCTGATCAGCCTCAATTCCCCTGAGCGAAGCAGACATCATACGGCCGTTGGGATAGGCGGCCGCTTGAATAACCAGAATGGGAGTAGCTTTTTTTTGTACCACCATATCCTGCAGCTGCCCGGGCAGTGTGCCGTGGGCATCCTCCAAAGTAAGAGGATCGTAGGGATCATATGCCGGCTGCCAGTACTGTCCACCGCCATACTCAGCCTCAACCTGCTGGCGCATGGCCTGTTCTCCGATGCCCAGATTATATCCTTGCATCCAGATAATGGCGACGAATGCGAACGAAAGAACCCCCACGTTGAGCCAAGTCCTGATCCCGGCCCCCAACAGGTTCCGCAGGGCCAATTTGAAAAGCGTTTTCATTGATCCTCTCCCGAGCGTCCTTCCGGTTGCATAGCCTCATCTTTAGCCACCTGGCCGTCGATCAGAGTGATCTTGCGCCTCAGATAACGGATGACCTTCTCATCATGCGTGGCAAAGATAAAGGTGGTATCCAGGTTCTGGTTGAGCGCCACCATTGTGTCGAGGATATGGAAGGAGTTTTCCGCATCCAAGTTGGCCGTGGGTTCGTCCGCAAGTATGATCGTCGGCTTTTTGACCACAGCCCGGGCAATAGCCACACGCTGACTCTGCCCGCCCGAGAGCTGAGAAGGCTTGGACTTGGCGCGGTCTGCCAGACCCACCCACTCCAAGGCATCCATTGTCATCTTT
>JAUWSR010000318.1 GCA_030609975.1 Acidobacteriota bacterium
GGTGAGCTCCAGGGCAACGGAAACATTTTGTATGTCTATATATTTGCTGCTATTGCATTATTCATCCTTTTGATTGCCTGTATAAACTTCATGAACCTGGCCACAGCCCGCTCCGCAACCCGCGCACGCGAAGTCAGCTTGCGCAAGGTCGTAGGGGCACACCGGGGGGAGTTGATTCGCCAGTTTTTAGGGGAGACGGTTTTCTACAGCGTGGTAGCTCTGGCTATTGCACTTCTAATGGTTAAGCTGGCTCTGCCCTACTTCAGTTCGATCTCCGGAATAGAAATGCAGTTGAGCCTGGCAGCACTCCCCGGGCTCCTCCCGGCCTTTTTAGGTCTGATCCTTTTCGTGGGGTTGGCGGCAGGCAGCTATCCTGCGCTTTTCCTCTCTTCCTTTCAGCCTGCGACCGTTCTGAAAGGATCGGTAAGATCCGGAAAAGCAGCTGCGCGCTTCCGCTCTACCCTGGTGGTTTCTCAGTTCATCATCTCCATAGCCCTTATAATCGGTACCAGTATTATCCTCAACCAGATACGCTACATGAAAAAGAAGGACCTGGGATTTGAGAAAACCAATGTGATCGTGTCTGAAATACGGGATGCAAAACTGCAGCGGTCTATGGAGTCCATAAAAGCACAGCTTTTGCAGGTTCCGGGGGTGGTTTCGGTGGCATCATCCGACATCGTTCCTGGCGGGCAGCCAGATGTCAACGTGTGTGTACCTGAGGGCCTCTCTGAGGACCAATCTCAGATCATGGAAAACTTCGATGTCGATCAAGATTTTTTTGCTACCTTGGGAATAAAAGTGATCTTGGGGCGTAACTTTTCTCAAGAGTTCGGAACGGAAGAAGAGGAAGCCATCATCGTCAACGAAGCCGCTGTTAAAAAATTCGGCTGGGACGATCCCATAGGTAAAATTGTCAAGATCCCCTCAAACTATGCCGCAGACGGTCAAAGCCTCGAGTTTTCAGACCGCAAAGTTGTAGGTGTGGTCGAAGACTATCATCTGGCATCTCTCCACAAAGTCATTGCACCCCAAGTCTTGGAGTTTGGCTCGGGCCGCTCCCTTTCCATTAAACTCGATCCCAGGAACCAAGCGGCCACAGTGGAGCAGATCAAGACCAAATGGACAGAGATAGATCCCAGCCGTCCCTTTTACTACTCCTTCCTGGATGAAACCTTTGATTCCCAATATCGAGCAGAGGAGCGATTGAGTGATGTTTTCGCCTCCTTCACGGTGTTTGCCATATTTATCGCCTGTTTGGGATTATTCGGAATGGCTTCTTACACCGCGGAACAGAAAACACGAGAGATCGGGATCCGCAAGGTCTTGGGTGCCACCGTCCTGGGTATGGTCGCGCTGCTTTCCAAGGAATTCGTAAAACTGGTGGTTGTCGCCAATTTAGTGGCCTGGCCTATAGCTTATTTCGTCATGAACAATTGGCTGCAAAGTTTTGCCTACCGGTCCAGCATTACTTTATGGATATTCCTGGTTACAGGGTTTTCTGCTTTGGCGATTGCCTTGCTCACGGTAAGCTATCAGTCCGTACGCGCCGCCCTCCTCGACCCGGTGACTGCTATTAAATATGAATAGCGTAAACAATGGGGACGGTCCTATTTTTTCCTAAAATAGAACCGTCCCCTTTTTTTAATTTATGAGCCAACTTTTTTGTGGCACCTGCGTATAACATCATATATATCTGTTTATGATATTTATTTATGAAGGTGAAAAAACATGAAGCTGTTATCACGAGCCGAGGAAGTCATCCTGCTCACGATCCTCAAACTGGATGACGAAGCCTATGGAGTGAACATCCGGGAGCAGATCTTAAAAGATTCCGGGGACCTCTGGTCCTTTGCCTCGATCTACTCTCCTTTGGATAAGCTGCGCCGGAAAGGTTTTGTTGGAAAGGAAAAAGGCACTCCCCTGCCCGAACGCGGCGGTAAAAGTAAATACTACTACCGCCTGACCAAGGAAGGAAAACAAGCCCTGTTGAAAATCCGAGAAGCCCAGGAGAGATTCTGGTCGGGTATCCCCGAAGTGGCCTTCGAAAAGGAATCTAAAAGCTAGAATGATACAAAAAAGACCTCCTGTGGCGGCTGATCTTCTGCTGAGGATTCTTCTCAGCTATGAGGATTACGATGAAAAATCCGGAGACTTGGAGGAAGTTTTTCACTCGCTCACAGAAACGAAAGGGGCCCTTCACGGTTTTGTCTGGTATTGGTTCCAAGTGCTGAAGAGCATTCCACTCTTTGCAAAAAATACTCTCTACTGGAGAACGATCATGCTGCAGAATTACTTCAAGATCACGCTCAGGAATATTCGAAGACACAAGGTCTTCTCCTTTATAAATATAGCCGGACTGGCTATCGGTATCGCCTGCTGCCTCTTGCTCCTGTTGTGGGTTCAGGATGAACTCAGCTTCGACCGCTTCCATGCCAATGCCGATTCTCTCTACAGACTGATCGAAAAATCTAAGCACAATGAGGGCGAAAGCTATGGCTTTACTCATCCAGCACCCACAGGACCTGCAGCCCAGACCAAGGCCTCCGAGATCGTCGATTTTGTCCGCATCTACTCTCGAAATGCCCTCATCCAATACGAAGAAAAGGGCTTTTATCTACGCGGCGGTATCACGGACCCTTCATTTTATAAGTTATTTACATTTCCGCTTCTATCTGGTGATTCAGAAACCGTTTTCTCATCTCCTAAATCCGTGGTGCTTACCGAAAAAACAGCCGGCTTGTTGTTCGGCAATCAAGATCCATTAGGAAAGACCGTGGAAATAGAGGGCTTGGGAGAAGTGGTTGTCATGGGCGTGATGGATAACATCCCCACCAACTCTCATTTCACCTTTGATTATGCTGTTCCCATGAGTTTATACGAACAGGCGGGCTACAAAATGGACAACTGGGGCGATGCCCGCTTTTTCACCTATGTCCTTTTGGCCGCAAGGGCGGATGTGATTAAGGTCACTGAAAAGATCAAGCATCTTGATCGAGTCAGATGGCCTAACTCCACCAGCGAATTCTCCCTTCAATCCTTAGGGCGAATCCACCTTTATAATGCGGATGGGAGTCAAGGAGCGATCACCTATGTTTATATCTTCTCTGTTGTCGCCGCCCTGATCCTGATAATCGCCTGTATCAACTTCATGAACCTAGCAACTGCCCGGTCGGTTAAACGGTCCCGTGAGATCGGGCTGAGAAAGGTCGTGGGAGCCCAGCGCACACAGATCATACGCCAACTCCTGGGGGAATCCATACTTTTTACTCTCATTTCTCTCACAGTTGCTGTTTCGATCGTTTTAACTGTGCTGCCGGCATTCAATACTCTGGCTGCAAAAACA
>JAUWSR010000232.1 GCA_030609975.1 Acidobacteriota bacterium
CATCGAGTTGCGCAAGGGTAAGGGAGGGCAGGTGGCCAAAGCTGCGGGTGCCGGAGCTCAGATCCTGGCCAAAGAGGGCGATTATGCCCAGATCCGCATGCCTTCCTCAGAGATCCGCAAGGTACACTTGGATTGCCGGGCTACCATAGGTGAAGTCAGCAATCCCGACCACAAGAATATATCGATCGGTAAAGCCGGCCGCAAACGTTGGATGGGCCGGCGGCCCCACGTGCGGGGAACAGCCATGAATCCCATCGACCATCCTCATGGAGGAGGAGAGGGGAAAGCTAAGGGTGGACGGAATCCGGTATCGCCCACCGGGCAACCCACCAAGGGATACAGAACCAGGCGGAATAAGCGGACGCAGCAGTTTATCGTCCGAAGAAGGAGTAAATAGCTATGGGCAGGTCTTTAAAAAAGGGTCCCTTTGTGGATGAGAAACTTCTGAAGAAGATCAAGGTCTTGTACAGTCAGAAGGAGAACAGACAGGTGATCAAGACCTGGTCTCGTCAATCAACCGTTATTCCCGAAATGGTGGGGCTCACCATCGCGGTTCACAACGGAAGAAAATTCATCCCGGTCTTTATCACGGAAAACATGGTGGGGCATAAACTGGGAGAGTTTTCTCCTACCCGGACATTCAAGGGGCACACCTCTAGAACGGCACGAACCGTAAGAATGAGAAAGTAAAATGGATAAACAGAATTATGTTTCACGGGCTGTGGCCAAACATGTGAGGATCTCACCGCAGAAATGCCGTTTGGTTGCAGACCTGGTCAGAGATAGATTTGTGGGTGAGGCGCTGACGATCCTCCATTTTTCTCGGAGAAAAAAAGCCAGTGTTATCCTTGAGAAAGTTGTGCGTTCGGCCGTGGCCAACGCCCAGCAAAAGAGCACGGATGTTGATGTCGACAACCTCTATATCGCTGAGGTGTATGTCAATGAGGGGCCGATGTGGAAACGTTTTCGAGCCGCTCCTATGGGGCGTGCTGCCCGCATCCTCAAACGGACAAGCCATGTCCATGTTTATCTCGAAGAAAAAAAAGGGAGTTAGAAAGTGGGCCAGAAAACACATCCGCATGGGTTTAGGTTAGGATTCAATAAACAGTGGAGTTCGCGCTGGTTTGCCTCCGGGAGGGATTACGGACGTCTGATCCATGAAGACCTGGAGATGAAAAAGCTGGTCAAGAGCCGCTACAAACATGCCGGGATCTCGGAAGTGGACGTGGAACGGGTCGGACCCAAACTCCGTGTGATCATCCATACCGCTCGACCAGGGATCGTTATCGGACGGGGCGGTAAGGAAATCGAAAGCCTCAAGGGGCTGCTTCAGAAAATCGCAAAAAGAGACGTATACATTGATATTCGCGAGATCGATAAACCTGAGCTGACGGCCTTGTTGGTCGGGCAGGGGATCGCAATCCAACTGGAAAAACGCATCGCTTACCGCCGCGCCATGCGTCGTGCGGTGGAGATGGCCATGAAGATGGGCGCTAAAGGGATCAAAGTGATGTGCTCGGGACGTTTAGGCGGTGTTGAGATCGCCCGCTCGGAATGGTACCTCCGGGGCCGGCTGCCTTTACAGACGCTCCGGGCCAATATCGATTACGGTTTTACCGAGGCTTTCACTACCTACGGCCAGATCGGCATCAAGGTGTGGCTGTACACTTCGGATATGGATAAACCTAAAATGACCTCTCAGTCGAGTGAGATCGAGGAGATTTAATCATGTTGATGCCCAAGAAGGTCAAGTTCCGCAAACAGCAGAGAGGGCGCATGAAAGGCAAAGCCCAGCGCGGATCGACCCTATCCTTTGGTGAATACGGTTTGCAGGCCTTGGAGCCTTGCTGGTTGACGGCCCGGCAGATAGAGGCCGGACGTATCGCCATCACCCGACATTCCAAGAGAAAAGGAAAACTCTGGATCCGTGTTTTCCCTTGGAAGCCCATCACCAAGAAACCCACCGAGGTTCGGATGGGCAAGGGAAAAGGTGATCCTGAGTTCTGGGTGGAGACCGTCAAACCTGGGCGGATCTTATATGAGCTCGAAGGCGTACCCGAACCGGTCGCCAAACGGGCCATGGCTTTGGCTGCCAACAAGCTGCCTTTGAGAACCCGTTTCGTTTCCCGAGAGAATAAGGAATTACGATGAAGCCATCAGAGTTCAGAGAATTGTCCGACGAGGAATTGGAAACCAAAGAGGCTGAACTTAAGGATCAGTTGTTCAAACTCAGGTTTCAAAATGCCGTAGGCCAACTGGAAAACACCATGAGGTTGACGGATATCAAAAGAGACCTGGCTAGGATCTATACCATCCTGAAAGAGAGAGAAGCGGAATAATGAGAGATTGCTTCAACCCTGAAGGGCCTCGCTATAACAACGAGCGAAGCACAATAAGGTTGCTTCGGCCCTGAAGGGCCTCGCAATGAGAACGGAGAACTGAATATGGAAGAGAGAAAAGTAAGGAAGACCGCTAAGATCGGTGTCGTCATCGGGACCAAGATGAAAAAGACCGTGACCGTCCTGGTCGAACGTCAGGTCAGACATCCGCTCTACAAAAAGATCATTAAAAAACGGAAGAAATTTCTAGCTCACGATGAGTACGAAAAATGCAAGCTGGGTGACGTGGTGAAGATCATCGAAACCCGGCCCTTGAGTGCGCGCAAGAGATGGCGTGTCCATGAGATCGTGGGATTGTCTCCTGCCGAAAAACAAAAGGACATCGAGGAAAAGAAAGAATGATTCGTTCAGAAACAATGCTAAAGGTGGCCGACAATTCCGGCGCGCGCAAGATACTCTGCATCACACCTTTGGGTGGAGGTGTCGGGAAAACCGCCAGCATTGGCGATGTGATCTCCGCTTCGGTGAAAGAAGCTGAACCGGAAAGTAAGATCCCGAAGGGCAAAGTGATCAGAGCTGTTGTGGTGCGCGTTAAAAAAGAAGTTCGCCGGCGCGATGGATCCTACATCCGGTTCGATGAGAATGCTGCGGTTATCATTGACGCCCAGGGTGAGCCGATTGGAACACGTGTTTTCGGCCCTGTGGGCCGGGAGCTGCGGGAAAGAAAGTTCATGAAGATCGTTTCCTTGGCTCCGGAGGTGATATGAAGAACAACATGGTCATCAGAAAGAACGATACGGTCCAGGTTATCAAAGGCAAGGACAAAGGAAAAACAGGCAAGGTTTTAAAGGTGGTCTCGGAAAAGAACAGCGTCATTGTAGAGAAGCTGAATTTTATCACGGAGTTTATCCGACGGGATCAGAGCAAAAACGTCCAGGGAGGAATCATGGAAAAGGAAGCTCCGATCCATGTTTCTAACGTTCAACTCTACTGCACGGATTGTGGACGAGGGGTGCGGGTGCGCCTCACCAAACTGGATGATGGCACCAAGGTCAGAGTGTGCAGCAAGTGTGACATCACAATCGAAAAACAATGATAAGGGATTTTTTATGAGTCGCCTGAAAGAAAAATTTAACAAGGAGATCATTCCGGAACTCCAGAAAGATCTGGGCATAGAAAACAAGATGGCCGTGCCGCGTTTGGAAAAGATCGTGGTGAATATAGGTACGGGCGAGGCGATCCAAAATATCAAGATTCTGGATGCTGCCAAGCAGGAACTGAGCCAGATTACCGGTCAGTGGCCGGCGGTGGGCCGTGCCCGCAAATCTATCGCTCAGTTCAAACTCCGTCAGGGTCATGCCATAGGCTGTTATACGACCCTGCGGGGCAAACGCATGTATGAATTCTATGACCGGCTGGTCAATGTGGTGCTCCCTCGTGTACGGGATTTTCGTGGAGTTTCTCCGCGAGGTTTCGACGGCAGGGGCAATTACACGATCGGCTTGAAGGATCAGCTGGTTTTTCCGGAGATCGACTATACCAAGGTGGATAGATCGCGGGGGATGAACATCACGGTGGTCACCTCTGCAAGGACTGATAGAGAGGCGCATGCCTTAATGAAAAAATTGGGAATGCCTTTTGGAGAGGCATACTAAGGAAGGGAAAAAGTGGCAAAAAAATCATCGATAGCCAAATATCTAAAAGAGCCGAAGTACGCTGTGCGACACAGCAGCCGGTGTCGGATCTGCGGAAGGTCCAAGGGATACTACCGTAAGTTTGACATGTGCCGGTTGTGCTTTCGTGAACTTGCCCTTAAGGGAGAGATACCAGGGATAACCAAGGCATCCTGGTAGGTTTCAGGAGGACAGAACCATGACAATGACCGATCCTATTGCAGATTTACTGACCCGAATTCGGAATGCAGCGCTGATCCGGAAGAGGGACGTGAGTATCCCCTCTTCGCGTATCAAGGTCGAGATCGCTAAGATTTTGAAAGAGGAAGGCTATATTAAAAACTTTAAAGCTATCGATGACAACTTACAGGGTGTGCTGAACATCACACTCAAATACAACGCGGACCGCGAGAGCGTTATCTCCGGTCTCAAACGTGTCAGCAAACCCGGATGTCGGATCTATTGTAAGTCAGATTCTATTCCCAGGGTTCTAGATGGGTTAGGAATTGTTATCGTTTCCACATCCCAGGGGATGGCAACAGGTAAAAAGTGCCAGGAACTTGGTGTGGGAGGAGAGGTGCTCTGCCAGATTTGGTAGCGCAAAATGTATCGAGAGGTCTAGCTATGTCAAGAATAGGTAAACAGCCGATGAAAATACCCGATGGAGTTAAGCTCACCATCCAATCGGACCAGATCGAGTTCGAAGGTCCTAAGGGAAAGCTTTTTTCTCCGTTATTTGTCGGGATAACCGCTGAGCTCCAAGATGGAGAACTGCGGATCGGGAGACAGAACGATGAAGGTCAGCTTCCGGCGTTTCATGGACTGACGAGGGCCCTGGCGGCAAACGCGATACTGGGGGTTTCCTCTGGTTTCTCTAGAAAATTAGAGATCGTCGGTGTCGGATACAGGGGCAAAGTGGATAAAGGGAAACTCGAGTTGAACCTGGGGTATTCCAAACCTGTGATCTATGAGATTCCTGATGATGTCGAAGTGATCATGGAAAAACCCACAAAAATCGAAGTGAAAGGCATCGACAAGCAACGTGTCGGACAGGAAGCTCACAAGATTCGCAGTTTTCGCAAACCGGATCCCTATAAACTCAAAGGAATCCGGTATGCAGGCGAACGTTTGCTCAAAAAAGAACGGAAAGCGGGGGTAGTCGGTGTTTAAGCATAAAGTTCACCTCAAACAAAGAGCCAAAAACAAGATCAGAAAACGTATCCGCAAGAAGATCAGCGGTACTTCGGAACGGCCGCGCGTGCTGGTCGTACGCAGCAACCGTTATCTCTATGTCCAAGCTATAGATGACATCAATGGAGTTGTGCTGTCCTCCGCATCGACATTAGAGAAGGAATTTAAGGAGAAGAACAAAAACTTCAAGAACATAGATGCATCCAAGGCATTGGGCGAATTGTTCAGTAAGCGCTTAAAGAAGAAAAAGATCGAAAGTATCGTCTTTGACCGGGGAGTCTTTCCCTACCATGGACGTATTAAAAACCTGGCCGAAGCCATGCGAAAAGGGGGCCTGACGTTTTAGCGTCGGGGCAATAAGGAGTCAAAAGAGTGGAACAAAAAAAGATCAGACGAGAGTTCGGGGAAGAACAAGAGATCGAATTAAAGGACCAGGTCATCTCGATACGCCGGACCACCAAGGTGGTAAAAGGCGGTAAAAATCTAAGCTTTTCCGCGCTGGTGGCTGTGGGAGATGAAAACGGAACCGTCGGCATCGGAAAAGGCAAGGCGCGTGAGGTGCCTCCGGCTATTGCTAAAGCCGTACAGGATGCCAAAAAGAATATGGTCCAAGTTCCCCTCAAAGGTACCACCATCCCCCACTTTATCAAGGGCATCCACTGCGGCGGTCAAGTGATTCTGCGGCCTGCGGCTAAAGGAACCGGAGTTATTGCCGGCGGCGCGGTGCGTGTGATCATGCAGCTGGCTGGGATCAAGGATATTTTAACCAAATCCCTGCGAAGCAACAATCCCATAAGTGTGGCCAATGCGACTATGAACGCGTTGAAAAATCTGAAAGACCCGGTGAGAGTCTCTCAGAATCGAAGCATAGACGAGGCGAAGATATGGCAGTAAAAGAAACCAAAGCCAAAAAAGCGGGAGCGGAAAAGGCTCCAGAGAGGCAGTTAAGGATAAAATTGGTACGCAGTGTTATCAGCCGCC
>JAUWSR010000314.1 GCA_030609975.1 Acidobacteriota bacterium
CGCCTGGCTCGTCTTTCAGTGGAGAAAGCCTTTCTGAACGAGAGTTCTGAAGCAGGCATGAAAAAACTAGGAGAAGTGACCGAGCAACACCCGGATCTATTCAAAGTAGGAGATCTGGGTGAGTTAGCACAGGCTCTGGTGACTCGAAAAAAACATGAGGAGGCGGCGGCTGTTTTCACACGCATGTTGGAAATGGCCCCGAAACTGGTATCGACATGGGAAGGCCTGGGACTGGTGGAGATGGAACGAAGGAGATTTCCGGAGTCCATACAGGCATTTGAAAAAGCCTTGCAGATAAGGTCCAACAGCAGCATGGCCAAAACCGGAGTCCCTTGGGTCAAGGAACTGATCGCTCTTGAAAACCGATCTGTGAGCGTCTCACCGGAACTGCTGAAAATGTATGCAGGGGACTACGGCCCTCGGAAAATTGTTCTCAGAGAAGGATCGCTCTACTATCAGCGTGATGGCCGCCCGGAATACTGCCTCCTAGCCTTGAGCCAAAATACATTCTTGCTGGAAGGATATCTGCGATTCAGATTACGGTTTATAACTGACATCGAAGGCCAGGTAACCAAGATCAGCGGGATGTACATCGAAGGCCGGACCGACGAGAACGAGAGAACGGATATACCAGAATAGGGCATTCATTTAATCAAGAAAAAAACCTCCGGTTTCAAAAATACCGGGATGTTTTCCATATTGTTCCCCCAATTTTTCGTTATTTCCGACTAAAGGGAAGGTGCTGATTTGACTAAGGAAAAAGAAGGCACTATATTTAGCTCAGAGTTTCCACAAAAGGGAATATAACATGAAAAAAAGAGCGATCTTTCTTGCTGGAGTGATAGTTCTCCTTCTCTTGGTCCCATCATTCAGCCAAGAATCAAAACGTTTAGGCCAATCCACTACTTCCAGAGACGTCAGTGAGGATATTACCATCAACATGTTCGGCTCCCAATATGCCGAGCAGGACTTCGGCCTGATAATGGACACACACGGCATCCCCCTGGATTGGGTGGTCTATGGAGCTTTTCCATATACGGCGGCCGACATCGAGCTGATCAAAAAAAATATCCAGGAAACCCACGCACGGGGACTCAAATATCTGCATCACATCCCGATCGAAAGAATGTATTTTGACGGAGAAAGGTCGCTAGGCGACCTCAAACCCGAGTTGAGCAAGTATGCCATTGAAAACATCGATGGTGAAAAATTCATCTCCGAATTCGATGGGATCGGCGTCTACAACATGAGCCTGAGCGAAAAGGGCTGGCAGAATTTCATAAAATCCGAGATGCGGCATGCCATCGATGCCGGAGCGGATGGCATCCTGCTGGACGAAATTCAGGCGCACACACTTTACATCGGCTTTGAATCCGGAGGCGTTTTTAATGCGCCCGATATAAAGGGATTCCGGAGGTTTTTGAAAAAGGTCTATTCTAATCAGGTCTTATCCGCCCGTTTCGGAATCACCAACATCAAAAGTTTCGACTATCAGAAATATATCCTTCAGAACGGATACCGCAGCACCTGGTTAAGCGAACCTTGGGAAGTTCCGCTTTTTAATGAATTCCGAAGCTATGAGTACAAGTCCACCTTGAACATAGAGAAGAAGATAATCACCTGGGCCAAAAAATATGCCAAGTCCAACTACGGCCGGGATATTGTTGTTATGGGGAACACCTCGGATGGCATGAGTATCAGCTTTCCCTTTGAGGAAAATCTGGATGCAGCCTGGTTGGAATATCCCTATCAGATGTATGGATATCCCCCAAAAGGCAAGATCATCCCTTCAGCGAAACTCAAGGTGGATGACCGCTGGAAAAAAGGGACTTACCTCACTCAGGTACCAACCAATGCCGACCTCATAGCACGAGGCAGCCCCCCCAATATCATCCGTGTGTTCTGGGCTGAGGCCTATGCCGCCAACAGTGAGTGCAACGTGCCCTTTATGGTCCCGGGATCGAGTACGGTCGGATATTCACCCGACCTGACTCCGTTATCACCCTATTTCCGATTCATCGATACCTACCGGCAATATTACGGCAGCGATTGGAGTTGGAAGCCGAGAGTAGCAATGCTGTATCCCATTACCTCCTATTTGGGAATCCCAGACAGCTACTATGGCACGGCTCTGGCTCTGTTTGAGGGTGGGATCCAGTACGACGTCCTCTTCAGTGGTGATGATGTTATCATGAAGAACAACCTCACTCTCGGGAAGATGCAGGAGTACCCGGTTATCATTCTGGCAAACACAGCCACCATGTCACACAAACAGGTCAAGCTGGTCATGGACTATGTCTCCAAGGGAGGCACAGTGGTCGGCTGGGGAGGGATCGGCAATGGCGATCCCTTCGGCAATGACATGGTCGATGAATTTCCCCCGGATTGGATTAATTTTTGGTATGAAGGTATCCATCGGTATGGAAAGGGTCTTTTTGTAACCGTAAACAGTACAGAAGAATTTGGAGCTATATACTTCAAGAAAAGGAAGGCAGCCAACCGCAAGCGGATTCTCAATGCGATCTCCCCCTATTCCCCCCCGGAAATCACCTCAACAGCTCCTGAAAATATCAACTTCCTGGTTTATACGGATTCCAGCAATAAAAAGATCGCCCTCCACATGATCAACTACCGCTACAATATAAAAACAGACAATGTAAAAGCTGCCAAAAACTTCTTCGTGACCCTATCGCTTCCGGATGGCTATTCACTGAAAGGTAAAAAGGCGACGCTTTACTCACCCGACACAGCCATTACAAAAAAAATAAAGATACAGAAAAAGAATGCCACAACCATCAAACTCAAGATCCCCAAACTTGAATACTACAACCTGCTCGTCATTGAATAATTGCGTTTACACTTTCTTGTCAGGCGTTACAATCACCGCCGTCCCATAACAAAGAACTTCGGTAACGCCCTGCATGATCTCAGTGGCATCATACCTCACACCGATCAGCGCATTGGCACCGATCTCTTCCGCATGCTCCACCATCATATCAAAAGCGTCTGCTCGGGTGGCTTCACAGAGTTCCGTGAACAATGTGATATTTCCGCCCACAAGGGTTTGCAGCGAGGCTCCGATCGTCCCAAAGACCGAACGAGAACGCACTATGATTCCCCGGACAACCCCAAGTGATTTTTCGATCGTGTAGCCATCGAGGGTGAAAGCTGTCGTGGTCATGGCATGCATCTTGGGAGGCTGTTTGGCCGCCAGTTGCTCTTCAGGAGAGAGCTTGGCAAAACAATCCCGGCAGATGGTTTTGGTCTTAAAATAATGAGATGAAGGATATTCTTTGCCGCACTTATAACAATTCATGGAAAAATCTCCTTTCCGACATGTATAGAATTACGGATTTCTCGGAGAATTGTTTTATTTCAGGAAGCGTACACTATTCGGCTCGCAGCTCATCCACAGGCTTTTTAAAAGCGGCCTTCAAAGACTGATAGCTGATGGTCGCAAAGGCTGCGATCAAACTGGCCGCAAGCGCGATCAAGAATGCTCCCACGCCAATATTCATCC
>JAUWSR010000154.1 GCA_030609975.1 Acidobacteriota bacterium
GATTTTAAGATCCTGTTGAGGACCATAACAGTCATTATATTCGGATTAGGAAGATAAACCTCATGGACGTTTACTTCACAGTTAAAGCTGTATAGAATGAACCGAAAAACATGAACGCTTATCTGGCAGAGCTGTGGGGTTATAGAGACCTCCTCCTGAACCTCACGTTCAGTGAATTGAAGCTCCGCTATCGAAGTTCGTTCCTGGGTTTTCTCTGGACTATTCTCAATCCCTTGTTTTTTCTCCTGATCTTAGCGGTTGTGTTTTCCAAGCTCATGAAATTTGAAGTGGATAACTACACCATTTTTCTTTTTTCGGGTTTGACCGCCTGGTTTATGATCCAGCAGACCGTAGTTATCGCAACCGCATCGGTGGTCAACAACGAGAGCCTGATAAAAAAAGTCTACATCCCCAAATTGGTCTTTCCTCTTTCGAGCTGCCTGGCTCGCTACATCGACCATTTGATCCTGGTCGCGATCCTGGTGGTCTTCATGATCATTTTCAAGTCACCCTTTACCTGGAACCTGCTGCTCATGCCTTTGATCCTGCTTCTTCATTTTTTGTTTTCCCTGGGTATATCCATGATTGCAGCGGCCTTGTACATTCTCATCCGGGATGTCCAGCATATCATCGCGATTCTGTTCCAAGCCTTTTTTTACCTCACGCCCATTCTGTATCCCCTCGACGTCCTTCCGCAAAACTATCATGCCCTGTTTAAACTGAATCCTTTTTATTACTTTATTCAAATCTTCCGATTCCCCGTCTACTATGGTTCCTTCCCGCCTTTGAAACTTATCCTGGTCGCATGTATTCTCACTCTCACGGTTTTGGTTGTAGGTTTCTATATATTCTATAAAAAAGAGAAATACTTTGTGTTTCATCTCTCATGAGTCCGGCAATGAATGAGATAGCGATCCGAGTTCAGTCCGTAGGGGTCAAATTTTTCCTCAAATACGATACCGCCAGCCGAAAAGAGAAGATCACCGCCCCTTTTCGTAAGAAAAAACATGATTTTTGGGCCCTCAAGGACATCAGTTTTGAAGCGCAAAAAGGAGAAATTTTCGGAATCATCGGCGCCAACGCAGCCGGGAAAAGTACCCTTCTCAAGATCATCTCCGGTATATATCCAGCCACTCAGGGTTCAGTATCTGTTTCCGGTACAATCGCTCCCCTTATTGAACTGGGGGCTGCTTTCAATACGGAATTAACCGGCAGAGAAAACATTTATCTCTCCGGATCAATTTTCAAGATCCCACGCAAAACCATCCATCAGAATCTGGATCGGATCATCGACTTTTCCGGATTGCACAAATTCATCGACATCCCTGTAAAAAACTATTCCTCAGGAATGTTTGTCAGGCTGGCCTTCTCGATCGTGATCTTCTTCCGTCCCGAGATCGTGCTTATCGATGAAGTGTTCTCCGTGGGAGATGAATCCTTCCAGCAGAAGAGTTTTGAAAAGATCCTCTCCTACCGTAAACAAGGAGCGACAATTTTGCTGGTGACCCATGACTCCAAACTGATCGCCCAGATCTGTGACCGGGCTATGGTTTTGAACAAGGGCAGAATCTCATTTTTGGGCGAAGCTCAGGAGGCTGTGGATCATTATCGTCTCCTGCTTAAAAGCGGCGAAGGCCTGGATTCGGATTCGCGCATGCCGGAACCCGCTCCCTCCGAAGTCGAATCCAAACGCTGGGGCGACAAGCAGGTGGAGATCACTGCGGTTCGCTTTGTAGGAGAAAGCGGCAAAGAGAAAATCAGTTTCCAGCCCGGCGACTATTTTGAAGCACAAATCTCGTTCACCTCTCACCAAGCTCAGGAGGTGCCCGTGTTCGGCGTGGCGATCAACACGATCTATAAGCTGCTGATCTATGGACCAAATACTCTGGAAGAAGCCGGGCCGGACCACTTCCCCCAGCAGGGGACCGTGAGGTTCATCATCCCGTCTCTGCCCCTATACAAAGGAGACTATCTTTTCTCGGCTGCGGTTTACGATCGAACTCTCGAGACTGCCTATGACCACCATGATATGATGTACCATTTCCGAGTGGATAGCTCTAAAGTCAGAGATTTTGGATGCGTTAGCATTCAATCCCAATGGAAGATCGAAAATGCCTGAATTTTTAGATTTTCCTATGCCTTATGACCAGTTCCAAAGATACGCAGTGCTGCAAAAATTCTTGGAAACCTTTTATCCGGCAAAACAGACCCGGGTTCTGGATGTGGGTGGATTAGCTCCCGACCGGGAAGGGCAGGATCATATCTTGCCTTTAAAGCTTGTTTATTCCGGCCCTGGGATCGTCTTGGACCCTCAATTCAGCCAACAGACTGATTTTGTCCAGGGCGATGGGACACGACTTCCCTTCAGAGATAATTTCTTCGACATAGCCGCTGCTTTAGATGTGATCGAGCATATCCCTGCTCCGGGAAGAGAGGATTTCCTTAAAGAACTTTGCCGGGTTTCAAAAGGATCTGTGCTTGTCTCCGCACCTTTTCAGGATAAAAACATTGAAAAAGTGGAGGAGCTGCTTTTTTGTCAAATCAAGAAACGTTATGGAGCGGAGCACCAACAGTTATTGGAACATAAAAAGTTTGGGCTTCCTGATATTCAAGACATTTCTACGGCCCTAGCTCAGCACACCCATTCCGGGATAAGCTTTAGCTACGGCTCCCTTACCAACTGGATGATGTCTCAGAGTCTTAAAAACTCATTCATGTTTAAAAAAAATGCTGCAAAAATCCATTATTTTCTGGATAAATGGCAGTCTCACCGCCCCCAAAAACAGGAGTTCATCCCTCCATTCTCCCGCAATTACTGGATCTATTCCTATGACATCCGTCAAAAGAAATTACAAAAAGGGATCAAAGCCATGCAGGAGGCCCTGACAAACCTCCCTCCTGTAGGACTGGATCCCCACGAATTCCCTGAATTCCACCAGGCTTTGCTGGAGTATCTCTGCTCCGACCAGGTGGCCGCTCTGGTGGTTACAGAGGGATTTTCTCGGTACTTGAAGGAGTGTCTCAATCATCTGTTGACTCAAAAGGTCCATCTGGATCTCGACGTTTCGATTTGGGATTTGAATGGTGACGAAGCCCTTAAAGAATATCTGAAAAGCCAACTGCCCGGAGTGAAATATTATACATGCCACAAGGACGATCAGCTTCCCAGTGCCCTGTTTAAGGTCTTGCACCGTCTTTCGGGAGAGTATATTCTCATGCTCGCAGACAATATCCTTTTGCCGGCGAACACGGTGAGTCAGGTTTTTGCCGAACTTAATAATCACCCCGAAACTGATGTTCTTTCTCCCCGGATAGATTGGGATGAGAAAGAAGCAATCTCATGGGGGCGCGCTGACGCGACTCCTGCTGAAGGTGACTTTGACAGTGACAAAGCAACGTGGTTACAAAGTGATTGTTTGTTTTTCCGCAAAGAGTCCGTGTACTCCAGGAAATGGAAAAGCCCCAGCCTCACCAAGGATCAGATCTTTCTCTGGGAACGGGCTAAAGTCAGTCGTCCCATTCTTTATGTGCCACAACACACGGTGTACAAGAAATAATCGGTGAACATCCTACACTGTCTGCACAACTACCATCCGGCCCGGGGGGGATCCGAATGGTTGATGCAGAATGTGTCGGAGAGGCTGGTTTCACGGGGACACACCGTCAAGGTCATCGCAACGAACGCCTATTCCACGGAGGATTACTTTCTTCCAGGGAAGGGGAAGAATTTGATTCAGGAATCGGAAACCAGGATCAACGGGGTGGATGTAAAACGGGTTCCCTTTACTCGTAAAGGAGCCGGGCTTCTAAATTGTCTTAGGAAGGTCGGCAGTCGCATCCGCTTTCCCTTCAGTGAACAGATTCGGATGAGGGCCTGGGGCCCAAGGAGTCGTGATTACAGCCGGGAAATCCTGGCCTCTCAAGGATTTGATATCGTCGCCGCCTGCCCGCTGCCCACGCTCAATGTTTGGTATGCCTGGAAAGCCGCACAAAAAACCAACCTCCCCTTTATCCTCATCCCCTGTTATCATACCGAAGATCCTTGGACCTACAGCAATCGCTGGTATTTTCGCATGCTCTCTCAGGCTAATGCTGTCATCACCTTGACCGATTGGGAAAGAGATCATCTCTTACATAGTGCAGATCTGGATCCCAAGAGGATTCACACCCTGGGGGTCGGAATCGATATCGCAGAAGATACCCCAGATATAGATATCCGCACAAAATATGGGATCCAACAGAAGACCATCGTCCTGTTTTTAGGCCAGCATGGGGCACACAAAGGCATTATCGATCTGATCTACGCCATGCGTTTTGTTTGGGCGAACATCTCCGATGTTGCGCTGGTCATCGCAGGGAATCCTACCGCCCACACCCAAGAGATCAAAAGGGCTATCAAAGAGTTTACCCAAGAGCAACAGGACCGGATCTACCTGATCGAGGGCTTTCCCGAAGAGGAAAAGCGCCCGCTGCTGCGGAGAGCCGATGTTTTTGTTTCCGTCTCTGCCTTTGAGTCCTTCGGCATCGTGTTTTTAGAGGCATGGAGGGAAAAACTGCCCGTCATCGGCTGCCGCCGAGGAGGCGCTGCCCGTTTGATCCAAGAGTTTGAAAACGGACTCAAAGTCCAGGCAGGCAACACGGCAGAGCTGGCAGGTGCCCTATGCGAGCTTTTAGAAAACCCCAACTCCAGAAAGAGGATGGGGGAGAACGGATATAAAATGGTTGTGGCAAACTATTCTTGGGATGCCATTATTTCGAAATGGGAGAATCTGTACCACGATGTTCTTCGAACCCAATGAAACCCTGATCAAAAACTCATCGGTTCAACTGCAGCATGATAACGGCACTCCTTTCTTCGTTTTCCCCCAAGGATTCCGAGTCCAAACTGATAAAGTCGGACAGGCCGTGTGGGAAAACCTGCCCAATCCCGGACATGAGGTTATAGCCCAGGTCCAAAAACAGTGGCTCGTATCCGAGACGTATCTCAAGAAATTCTTATTCTTGCTGCAGCAGGCAAAGGTCCTCGGAAACTCCATCGAGAAAGACAATATCCCCTCCCAACCGATCGTCTCGATACAAGAGAAACTCGTCTCGGTGATCGTCATCACTTACAACGGATCTGATCATCTCGCCGACTGTTTCCTGTCCCTTCTCAATCAAAGCTACTCCAATCTTGAAATTTTCGCGATCGATAACGGTTCAAGCGATGACACGGTCGCGAGGATCAACCAAGATTACCCCTCGGTAAAGACTTTTGTCCTCAACCGCAATCGTCATTATTCAGGAGGAGTCAATCAAGGATTGATCCACGCTCAGGGAAAATATCTCTGTATCCTCAACCAGGACGTCGAGCTGGAGCGCGAGTGCATCCATCACCTGGTCCAAGCCTTGGAGAAAGAACCACGGATCGGAGCTGTTGCTCCCATGATGAAATTTTTCCACTTGAGAGGATTCATCAACGGCATCGGCAACCAGATCCGCCGGGAGGGGTGGGGAAGCGACAACTTTATCGGCATGGTGGACGTCGTCCAGTTCTCCTCACTGCAGGAAGTGCCTTCCGCCTGCTTTGGTGCTGTTATGGTGCGTAGAGAAGCAGTAGAGGATGTAGGTCTCCTGGATGAGGGCTATGGAAGCTTTTATGAGGACGTGGATTGGAGTTTCCGCTGTTGGTTCAAAGGTTGGAAGATCGTTCCGGAAGTTAGGGCCGTCGTTTATCACAAGTTCGGCGCATCCTATCCCCAGGGACAAAAACTGCGCTTTGCCCTCCGCAACCGGTTCCGTTTGGTGCTCAAGCTCTTCCAGAAAAGGACCGCATTGGGTTACATAAAAAGATACCTGAAAGAGGATATCAAGAACCTGCTCTCTTCTTTCAAAAAACGAGAATTCACCCGGGTTCCTCTGCTTTTGCGCACATACCTTTCACTGTGTTTTCAGCTCCCGGGAATCTATAGAAAACGCCGACAGATCATGCGGGGAAAGATCCCTCATTTACGCGAGGCCCATGTGCTTTAGAAGAATCCTGTTTGGTATCATTGTCTGAATGCAAAACAAGAGCCCAAGTTGGATTCAGAGGTCATGCTGGGCTATTACGCTCAGGAAATCAAAGATATTTGAATCCGATTCCTCAGTTCTTGGGAACGATTCGGATGATGACTTCCAGAGATTCTCCCCGATGGGGACCTTCCGTAGCCGCAAAATGCAGGATATGTTCACCCAGAAAACCCGGACCCGGGCTCCAGTAGAACTTGCCGTTCAGCGTATCCAAGGTCGATCCAACAGGTAGGCTGCGGGATTCATCGGAACCCCATCCCACCAATCCGTGTCCCCTGGCGATATCGAACTGCAGGACAACCCGCTCTAATTCTTCGATCGTGAAGACCAGACGCTCGTGATATCTTGAATCCAAGTTCGAGTTCCATTCCCTCATCCGAGAGCTGAGCCTAGCAGACCTGTAGGCAGCAGGGGAGACCGTATCTTCCCGCCGCGCCTTCAACTGAAGACGCGTCCTGTTCACTTCCATGAAGTTTTGATGTCTCACGGGATCGGATCCTGTCACTGAGGCACTCCCTAAATTCTGAATCTCAAAATACCGGGACATCCCATCGACCGCCCCTTGATCGTCCGTCACACTCCAGGCCAGCGTATGCACGCCATTGCTGTATTGAGTGGTATCCAGTTGATAGAATCCCACCGCGCCATCACTATTCAGATATCCCGGAAACAGCGTCGCGATATCCGCCCGGTACTGGTTGTAAATGGGGTGCCCCAAGGCGACACCATCCACATAAATCCAGATAGTGGATCCATCAATCGGGATCATTTTGGGAAGAGGGGTGAGAGCCCAAGCAAAATTCGTGTATTGCGCTCCAGAGACGACTCCTCCTAAGGAGGGAGTATCGATCGACCCGAAGGGCTTGACCCGGTTGGCATTGTCACAGTGAATGAGCTTATGACCCAACTCTGTCCGGTTGCCGGAAGTATCGAAGGCAATGGCATAGAGAGTAAAATCGCCATTGCCTTGATTTGGCAGAAAATTGGTCAGCACCATGCAACCCCAACCGGCTTTGTCATTATTGGGATAGTCCGGATAAGCCGCTGCCACATCCGGCCGTGCTCCCCGGACAAAATAGGCTTTCCCGACAAAGACCAGACCGTCGGGCCCGATGGCGCCGGGAGGATCATTGACATGAGAGTTGCGTTTGATCTCGACCTTACTCACTTCGATATCATCCAAAGCCCAGCCCGATACCGGGATGTTTCCCGAGACTGTAGCCCCAGCAGCCGGCGTGTCCATGTTGCCGAAAGGATCATCGTCTCCCCCGGCAGCAAAAACCTCAAGGCGCACCTGGATGACCTGTGGGGAGTTCAAAGCGCCTGGATCCTGAACCCACACCTCTCCGGTATGGATTCCTCGGGAAAGGCCGACAGCATTCACACTCACCAACACAACACCATTGCCCGTGCCGCTGAGTGGAGAAGCTTCGATCCAGCTTTCCTGAGGACTGACACTCCAGTTGAGAGTGGTTCCCGGTGAGCCCACATTTATCACAGTGATCTGAGCCGCAGAAGTGGGAGATCCACCCTGGACAGCGCCAAAATATATCTGATTTCTATCAACAGTTAGCACGGAAATAGGCAAGACTGCTGAGACCACCATGATCTCATCGGAAAATGGGCCTGCAACGCTTTGAGTATTCACGGCGCGGACTTTGTAAAAATAGACCACGTCTTGTAAAAGAGTTGAGTCAGAATACACGTAATCTGAGGTGGTGCCTACGCGATCGCTGGGTTGGGGGGTAAAACCGGATACAACGCTGCGGAAAACTGCAAAATGAGAAAAATCTCCCCAATCCATCCAATCCCATTTTTGTCCGGTCCAAATATCCTCACCCATGGTGATCAGAGCGGCTCCAGGGGCTTGGAAGACACCACTCAAGGACCTAACCTTGGGAGGAGAAAAATGCTTGTTCATATCCGTGTTTCTGGCCAGGTCTCGCACGGCAGAGATAAAATCCCGTAACGCGATCTCCTTGTTCGTTCCCTTTATGGTATGGCCAGCAGCAGATCCAGTGCTATACCATAGGAAAAAATTGATAACATGCACATTATGGGTGTACAGAGAGAGATATTGGTCACGGATGAACTCGGGGGAACTTTGGCTCACGGTATATCCCGGGGGATAGCTCTCGGCATCATATTCCATGGCAGCCCAATTCGTGGCCATGGCCGCAAGCGCAGGTACTGCAAATGTTGAGGTCCGGGCAAATTCTCCCGGATACACCTCAGGAGGAAACTTGATATCATAGACCGTCGCACCCACCGAGCCGTAGGGCTGGGTATCTGCCGTGAATAGTGTCGATGCTGAGGAGTAATATCTGGCATTTTTATTCACAGAATTCGGATTGGTGCCAAAGAGATAATCGGCGGGAATCTGATGCGAAAACCATTTCTCTGAAGGTATGCCTGCCTCGGATGCCCATTTCGCCATGTCCAGAACCAGATTATGTACCAAGGTTTCACGGAAAAGGCGCCACAGATCATAGAAGTCATCTCCGGGGGACATGGTCCGGGGAGGATCAAATCCTCCTGCGATAAAAGTCCCTCCTGAAGTCGGCAGCATTCCACCCTGGACATAGCCAGCAAAAGCGATCC
>JAUWSR010000269.1 GCA_030609975.1 Acidobacteriota bacterium
GTTAGCCGTCGACCTCATAGTCAGAGTCAGTTAAGGCTCTCGGTGCCGTTTCTGTCGGCGGACAGAACTTCTGTTCCAAGGCAATGATCTTTACCAGGTTACCAGGATAATTCTGGTCCTTTTTTTCACCATAAGCACTGAACTGGACTCCCACCTGAAAGCCGAATGTGACATCCTCGGTCGGTGTGGACCATCGGGCCACGCCGTTCATGGTCAAGGGCACACGCTCCCCTGGGACGGAGATGTTCATGCTGATCTTGGTGTTGATCTCGACTCGTTTTTTTGCCTGGAAACGCAGTCCCCCTCGGCTGATATCGATGACTTGACAAAATTCCTCATCGTATTTTTCCAAAGCGGAAGGCAAGATCCTGCTGATCTTGTAACTGAGTGTAGCACCGGGAATCTCAAACCGCAGGCATGTTCGTCTCTCAATCCCTGTGTCCGACATCTCTACTGGCCTCCTACGCCTCCCAACACATCTGGAGGAATCTTTAATTAGAATATATCAAGTTCTTTCTGGTTGTCAATCATTTACATTATTCTCCCACTAAATCACACTGACATTTCCGTTTTCAATGTGCTTTCGATTCATGATCGACATTTTTTACCTTCGCGAATAATTCAGGCTAAGCTCATAAATTTAAGTCGGTTTATGGCAAAGATGTTTGAAAAGCAACCCGGCCCTCCAAGCCTAGCTGCCAGACTGAGTGTTGGCGGGAACGACGATCTGGGAATAATCCGCGATCTTGAGGAGCAGTCGGCTTATGGCCTGGAGCATCGCCAGCCGATTCCGCTGCAGCTTTTTATCTTCATCCATGACCAGAACATAGTCGAAAAAACTGTTGATAGAAGTGCGGATTCGGAACACCATCCTCTGGGCCTGGGCATAGTCTCCCTTCCCCACTAAAGGCTGGACATTGTCACGCAGTATCTCAAAAGTCGTATACAGCTCCCTCTCTTCTTTTTCACACAACAGATCCGGATTGACCTTGAAACGGGGCTGGCCTTTCAAGATATTGTTCACTCGTTTTGCGATCAGGATCATGGGCTCGAATTGGGGGCTTTCCTTAAAACCGTCCAAAGCCTTGAGCCGCAGATAGGTATGGTACACATTGTCAATGCCCAAGGCTAAGACCGCCTTGACGAGATCATAGCGAAATCCTTGTTTTTCAAAAATATATTGGAGGCGATTTCGGAAAAACGCCAAGCAGATCTCTTTTAAAGCCTCTTTGTCCAGATCCAATCTTCCCTCATATACCGCGATAACCTTATCCAGCAGACGGGGGAAAGAAAAATTGAGTTTTCTCTCTAAAATCACCATACACACACTTTGAGCATTCCGCCTCAGTCCAAAGGGATCCTTGGAGCTGGAAAATTCGACACCTGTCCCAAAAGTTCCCACAACGGAATCAAGTTTGTCACAGATAGACAGAACCGCACCCGTTAGTGAAGCCGGAGGCCGGTCTTCCAGATTCACAGGGAAATAGTGTTCATATATAGCCTTCCATACCGAGGTGGGATAGCCTTCCTTACGGGCATACAACCCCCCGGCTATTCCTTGAAGAGAAGGGAATTCTCGGACCATTTCCGTCATCAGATCGACCTTGCATAAGCCCGCGGCTTCCACTGCGGCTTTTTTCTCGCTGCGTGCCTCCAAGCGGTCGATCAGATAGGCTGAGGTTTTACACAACCGCTCGCTTTTATCTTCGTAGCTTCCCAATTTTTCCTGGAAGACCACCCGAGTCAATCCCTTGGACTTTTCCTTAAGCGTGCTCTTCAGATCCTGTTCCCAGAAGAAGCGGGCATCCTCAAGGCGTGCGATCAGAACACGTTCGTTGCCTTTTTTGACCAGGGAACCAGCATCATCACAGCCGTCGGAGACGCCCAAGAAAATGGGAAGCTGCTTACGGCCCTTGACAACGGAAAACAGATTCTGCCCTTTCTTCATGGCGGTGCTCAGCACATCCAGAGGCAATTTCAGGTATTCTTCCGGGAAGGTTCCCATGATGACATAGGGATATTCGATATCCATCACGAGCTTTTCCAGAAGCTCGGGATCCGGGTGACAGCTCGCCTCGAAGGGCTCCAATTTTTTAGCCATGAGCCGCTCGATCCGCTGCTTGCGCATCTCATAATCGATGATGACCTTGTGCTTGCGCAGCTGCTCTTTATAGTCACGGAAGGAATCGACTTTGAGCTTCTGAGGAAAAAAGAGCGCATGACCAAAGGTAAATCCGTTTGAAACAATTCCAGCGACTTCGAAACGGAGAGGCTTTTCATCGCAGAGGCACAGGATGTTTTTTATAGGCCGGGAAAAACGGAAATTGCGGTTTCCCCAGCGCATCATCTTGGGAAAGGAAAGTTTAGTGATAATCCCCGGCAGAATCTCCGTCAGGATATCTGAAGCTTGCCGGCCAAATTGAGTTTTGGTTATGCCTACGTACTCCCCTTTATCAGTGGTGATCACAGAAAGATCTTTGACCGCTACCCCTTGGGATCTGGCAAAGCCAAGGGCTGCCGGAGCTGCTTCCCCTTCCGGAGTAAAGGCCGCAGCTTTGGGAGGACCGACGATGCTGGTCTCTTTATCCCTCTGTTTGGGAGCTATCGCTGCATGCAATATCAGCCGCCGACAGGTTCCATAGGTATGAATAGTCCCGGGTTTCCCTTTGGAATCAACCAATTCCTTAGCAGTAAGCTCCGATGCCAGGCTGTCCCGCAGCTGCTCTAATCCGGCCCGCACATGAGCAGGCGGCAGCTCTTCCGTATTTATCTCCAGCAGAAATTCCATCACTCCGGATCCTCTTGAAAAACATAGTTGTGTGCGACTTGAATGACCAGATCCCGTATCTGTGCGATCATGTTGACCCGCTCGGAAACACTGATCGCTCCGCGTGAATCGAGCAGATTAAACAGATGGGAACATTTCAAACAGACATCATAAGCAGGCAGCAGCAAGTTTTTATCGATGAGTTTTTGGGCCTCTTTGCTGCGGAGCCCAAAACTCTTCTGCAGCATCTTGACGTCCGCTTGGTTAAAATTGTACTCGGAAAACTCTTTTTCTTCCCTCAACCTCAGATCACGGTAGGTCACATCCTCCGACCACTGCAGGTCGTAGATGTTGTCCTTTTCCTCCAGGAACATCTCCAGCCTTTCCAGACCATAGGTGATCTCGACCGGCACCGGGAAGGTTTCGATCCCTCCGGCTTGCTGAAAATACGTGAATTGAGTGATCTCCAAGCCGTCCAACAAAACCTGCCAGCCTACGCCCCAGGCACCTATGGTGGGAGATTCCCAATTGTCCTCATCAAACCTCAGGTCATGTTGACCGAGATCTATCCCCAGGGAGCCCAAGCTCTTCAGATAGAGCTGCTGAATGTTGGCTGGAGAAGGTTTCATGATCACCTGATATTGGAAATGTTTCTGGACACGATGTGGATTTTTCCCAAAGCGCCCGTCATCCGGACGCCGCGAGGGCTGCACATACCCCACCTTCCATGGTCTTTTGTCAAGCACTCGGAAAAAGGTGTCCGGAGTCATGGTCCCGGCCCCTACCTCCAAGTCATAGGACTGAGCCAGGTAACAACCCTGCTTGGCCCAGAACCTGTTCAGGTTCATGATGAGATCCTGCATGCTCATGATCGTTTAGTCTTCCTGCCCCGGCTGCCATCTCAGGATAGGATTCCGTGCAGCCGCCGTTTCATCCAGCCGGCGCACATAGGATACAAGTGGAGCCGCCTTAAGCAAGTCGGGTGATTCCGCTGCCTCTTTAGCAATCTCCAACATCGCGCCCACAAAGCGGTCCAGGTCTTCTTTGCTTTCGGTCTCTGTCGGCTCGATCATCAGCGCACCCGGTACGATCAGCGGAAACGACATCGTAGGGGGATGCAGATCAAAGTCGATCAGACGTTTGGCAATATCGATGTTATTAACCCCGTGTTCCTTCTGGATTTTATCTGAAAACACACACTCATGCAAGGTTGGCGTTTCATACTGGAGATGATATGTTCCTTCTAGGCAGGCTCGGATGTAACGAGAGTTCAAGACTGCGATCTCGGCTGCCTCCTTAAGGCCCGCAGAACCCAGATTCAAAATATAGGTCAGTGCCTTAACGGCCACCAAAAAGTTACCATAAAACGCCTGAACCCTGCCGATGCTTTTGGGCTGCGCGAAATCGAGGACAAACTCCTCCACTTTCTTTTCCACCCTCGGGATAGGAAGATAAGGCGCCAATTCCTGGCTGACACAGACAGGCCCGGATCCGGGGCCACCGCCGCCATGGGGGGTGGAAAAGGTTTTATGAAGATTGAGATGCAATACATCCACTCCCATATCGCCCGGACGGCAGATCCCCATAAGGGCATTCATATTGGCGCCGTCCATGTACACAAAACCTCCGCGCGAGTGGACGATCTCCGAGATCCGGCAGATATTCGTTTCGAAAATCCCCAGAGTGTTGGGATTGGTGATCATCACCGCCGCAACCTCTTCCGTCATCTCTCGGTCAAGATCATCTAGATCGAGTTGGCCTTTCTCATTGGATTTCACCTCCTGGACACGATACCCACAGAGGTGTGCACTCGAGGGATTGGTGCCATGGGCTGAATCAGGGATCAGCACGAGCTTGCGGGGATCCCCCTTGGCTTCAAGACAGGCCCGGATCAGCATCATTCCCACAAGTTCCCCTTGGGCACCCGCAGAAGGCTGTAGAGAACAAACCGGCAAACCGGTTATTTCTGCCAGCGCCTCTTCGAGTTTCCAAATGATCTCGAGGTTTCCTTGTGACAGTTCATCATCGGCGAGGGGATGAACCGAGCTCAAGCCACTCAATCCAGCGATCTTCTCATTGATCTTAGGATTGTATTTCATGGTGCAGGACCCCAGGGGATAGAGCCCGATATCAATGCAATAATTGGTTTGGGACAGGCGCGTAAAATGTCGGACGACTTCGATCTCGGATACTTCGGGAAAATCAGGGTTCGTCTCTCGCGTGGGGAGATTATTCAAAAGGTTTTCTTTCTCAGGGACATCCAGGGGAGGCAGCTTGTAGGCTCTTTTCCCCTCGTCGCTTATTTTGTATATCAATGGTTCGTGGATCATTTTATATCCTCAAAGGTTGGACCGTTCGGAGAACAATCCCTACAAAACATGATATCGGCTCATTTTGCTTCATTTCAAAACCTCATTTAAA
>JAUWSR010000257.1 GCA_030609975.1 Acidobacteriota bacterium
AGATGACGAGACTAAGGCGGAGCTTCTCTCGATCATTAACGGAGTCACTGATTTCAGCGCTATATCACGGCGTGTTATAGAACGATTTTGCAAAAACTTGACACCTGCCCAATGTGAAAAGTTTGATAATGTCTTCCAACGCCTGCTTCGCGTCTCTTCGATAAAAAAAATGGGACGTTATAGAGCGGAGAGATTCGACTATCTCGAAGAAGAGATCACTGGAAATACGGCGATCGTTAAAACAATCGCTTACTACAAAGACGATGACATCCATTTGAATTATCATTTAGAGCGTTTACAAGGTCAAAGGATGGTCCACAACTATATCGTCGACGATGTGAACACGATCCTCAATTACACAAAACAATTCATTCGCCTTTTTGCCCGCAGTACATACGAAACGATCATAAAGCGTTTGGAGCAGAAAATTGCGGAATATGAAAAAGAATACTAAAAGTTGTCGAAGTTCATCCCTTCTTTTTCTTGTCTAACAAATTGAGCACCCCGGGAAGCAGAAAAAGTGTTGTCAACCAGGTACTCAGCAAGCCCAGACAAGCCAGAAAGCCAATAGAGCGAAGGCCGGGATGCCGTGAAAAGGCGATACCCAAGTAGCTGCAGATCGTCGTCGCTGTCGTGAGTGACAGCGTCCCAAAGAGCTCTTTTTGTGTGGCAAGTGTGTTCCACCCCATTTCAAGCCAACGTCGATAGTAGTGGACACCGTCATCGATGCCTATTCCGATCAATGTGGGAAAAACCACGATGTTGAAAAAGTTTAATCTTATGCCAAAAACAACCATCAATCCGGACATCAAAGCCATCCCGGAAATGAGCGGCATCACGATCCATAAAGCCTGAGGAAAGGACCGCTGCTGCCAGAAGATAAGCAGGAAAATTCCCAAAAATGTAAAAATAATAAGCCGCGGTCCCTCTTCAGTAACGATCCCCATAACTTCCGCGATGATGGTTGTGTCTCCGAAAGGACCGATAACTTCGCTGGAAATCTCGAGGTCATAAAGTTCATTGGCAAAGGCGGCGGCATCTTTGCCATTCTGCTTTTTCCCTCTGATGTAGACAGGAACAATGTAATAGTCCGCATATCTTTGTGAGATCAACCTGTAGGTGAATGTCTCCGGCAGTTCACCAAAGTCAGGAGACCGGGGAGGAGGGTCCCAGTCGCGGATTTCAGAGATCAGCTTTTGGTAATCCGGATCGTCCACTCTCCTTATCCACCGACCTGAGACACTCTCTTTGATCTCGGCAATCAAGGAAAGCCGTGCCTGCGTTTCCTGTTCATCTGGAGAAAGGCTCCGGATACTCTCATACTTCAAGATCTGACTTTGAGGATTTTCACTGCGTGATTTCTCCAGTGCAATTAACAGCTCGTCGAGTTCAGTGAGGCCTTCAGCCACAAACAGAGCCCCGGGTGAGCGCCTACTTTCATAAACAGCCTTGTAACGATCGTGAATACCCTCTTCCTGCGGAATATCGACATCCATTTGGCTGAAATCGAAATCAAATTTCAATCCCGCTCCGGCTAAAATCAAGGCGACCATAATGACGACACAAAGAGCCAGAGAGGCCTTTTTTCCCGGAACACCTATCCTAGATCCCTCTCTTGTATCCGGCTTTAGCCACCGGATTTTTACACCAAGAGATATAATGGCAGGAAGGAATACCATAACGGACAATAGAACGATAAGAATCGAATACCCGCCAATGATCCCGAATTCGGAAAATCCTCTGAAGTTGGAAGATGCCAGGACAAACAAGGCTAAAGCCGTGGTAAAGCCGGACACAAGAACAGATCTGCCCGTCGAGACAAAAGTGGTCACCAAGGCCTCCTCAGCCGGCTTATGGGGCCATTCATTTAGAAATCGCCTGAGGAGATGGATGGAGAAATCGATACCCAATCCGAATGAAACAAGCAGCAGAAAGGAGGTGATGGTATTTAAGCTCTTCGCAAACAAGGGAATGGTACCGAATGCAAGCACCAGGCCTATCCCCAAGGGCAATAGGATGAAGGGAATGACCCTGACACTTCGGAAGCCGATAAAAAGCATCAGAGTAAGCATAACCGCCACGATCGCCCCTGAACGCACGAGATCGCTTATGATAAAACTGTAATGCTTGAGATCATTTTTCAATGATCCGGTGAGCCCTGCCCACACGGCAAATTCGGCGCGGATATTTTCGAGGAGGCCCTCAAGCCGGCGGGATAAGAGGCTGATATCGCCCATGTTGGAGATACCTTTTGCCGGATAGATCTTGATGGCCATGGTCTGCCCATCCTCACTTTGATGATATTGAGGAAGGTCGAGATACCTCACCATTCGTCTTATTTCTCTTTTGTTCCCTCGATCGTCTCCTTCACTATCGGGTTTGTCCTCACTCAGCAGATCATCCCCCATGGGGCTGAATTGAGCCTCAAGCTTGAGCAGAGATTCCAGGACATTGTCTAAGTCCTCCACAGAGAGAAGCAGACACCCGTATTTTTTAATAAAATCCCGGGGATTTTGATATTCAACGGCCTCAACCTCTTCGAGCTCCAGGACTCTCTCTAAGGTGGCATGGAAGGCGGACAACAGCTTCTTGCGGTCTACACTTTCCAGCAGCACGGTAAAATATCCCCCACTCCCGGTTACGATGTCGCGGATCTGATTTTTCTGAACAACGACTCGGTTGTCTTCGGACAACAATCGGAGGAGATTCGTATCCAACCTCAATCGGTTCAATTGCTGCGCAGCAGGAAGGCAAACCACTAGGGCTAAAGCCAGAACAAAAAAAGGATGTCGAAAGGAAAATCTACAAATACTTCGAATAAGAGTGCTATACAAATTTTGCATATGTTTCTGGGACATTCTAGCACGAGACTCGACAATTTTCGAATGAGGACAAGATGATACACGCTACGGTTAGATTTTTAAATGAATTGACAGGATGAGAATGATTGAACCCTTACATGTCATTGCGAGCCTCTGTAGGAGGCGAAGCAATCTCAACTCGTGAATAGTCCAGGTCATCAAAAATTAGCCAATAATTTTTATGTGGCAAGGAAAAATCCATACGATTGGATTTATTACAGCCGTTTTTTATTATATTATACTGTTTTCAGAGAACGCAAAATTGCCTAGAGAGGTTTCCCATGAGGAAAAAGATCTGTTTTATCATATTATTTGTCCTGGTTGGTTCCATTCACCAGGCTCAGGAAAAGCCAGGCAACAGCTACACACTCGATTCGGCTATCGCCATGGCCATCCAACGAAATCCCTCCTTCAAGGCAGCTCAGTTGGACGTGAGCAGTGCCAATATGGACATAATAAAAGGACGCATAAAAAAGTATGTACCCGGCTTGACAGCCAACATGGATTTTGGCCTCGTCCCCGGAGCAAGAGGCGACATTTTCAATTCGCCGGACAAACAGACAGACCTGGATGACCTGGGGCTTTTCTATAAATTCGACCTTGCGCTGACACTCCCCCTGTTCACGTTCGGTAGGATATCCTCAACGCTGGATGCGGCTAAGCATAACCTTGGGATCGAGGAGTCCAGAAGAGACTTTGCCCAGGCGGAACTTTCCTATCGGGTCGTACAGGCTTACTGGGGGCTGTCTTCAGCACTTAAAACAGAATCTCTGGCTAAAAGCTCCATGGAAAGTTTTGAAGAGCTTCTTTCTGAGATCCAGAAACGCTTAGAAAATGAAGATTCCGAGATCGACGACTCCGATTATCTGGAAGCTAAAAGCTACTGGATCGATATTGAAAGTATAAAGCAGGAGAGCATTCGACAAAAAAGCCTCGCACAATATACTTTCAACGCTCTTTTGGATAGAAATCCGAATGATCAAATTGTGATTGCAAACGAAACCGCTCCACAATTAAAGCTGGAGGAAAATGTTCAAGAAAAGCTCATCCAGATGGCTTACAGGTACCGGCCTGAAATCCAAGGTCTAAACTCTGGTCTCAATGCCATTTTGGCAAAAAAAAGGATAACACAGAGCAAAAGACTGCCGGCTTTTTTCATCGCCGCAGGACTGAGTTACGCCCATGCCGGAAATCGCCAGGACCAAACCAATCCCTTTGCTGTCGACAACTTTAACTACAGATATTTCGGAGCTCAATTTGGTTTCAAATGGAGCCCGGATATACTCTTTCACAACGCTGAAATTAAAAAAAATCAATACCAATATCAGGCCGTACAGGAAAAAATGAGGGCCCTCAAAGCAAAAATCGGTTTGGAGACGAATCAAGCCTACCTCGAGGTGAAAAGAAATCATGCCCTGCTCTTGGCAGCCAAGGAATCTTTAGGCGCAGCCAAAACCTGGCTTAGGATCAGCTTAGATAATTGGAATATGGGTTTGGGGGAGGCCTACCGGTTGCTCCGGGCTTATCAGGCTTATTACCGCCTGCGTGGAACTGAGATCGAGCGAGAATATGAATACAATGTTTCTTTAGCAAAAATGGCCTATACCCTTGGTGATATAGATCTATATCTCGAATGGATGAGGTATGGAGAGGTTACATTTGAATAAAAGCAGGAACGGCCGGCATGCGTAGGTTTCTTTACATCACGCCTTACTTTCCGCCCCAGAAGAAGGTCGGAGCGCTCAGGCCGCTTAAATTTGTTCGACATCTGCCCGAGTACGGTTGGGAGCCAGTCATTCTTTGTGATCTTCGTCTCAACGACGCTATAGACCAAAACCTTGAAGAGGCCGTGCCCCAAAATATTAAAATTATCCGTAACTATGGATTATTTGCTCGTTATGCCGAGTGGCGCTACCGGCGTGACAACTTTTCCTCTACAGACGAGGCCCATAGAGATACACGCCGAATTTCAGAACCCCACAGAAAAAAGATTGGCAAAATGCTCCGCCAAAACCTTGGGATACCGGATTTTTCTAAAGCAACGATCAATCCTGAGCTCGTGACGCTCGGGCGGCACAGCCTGGACATCCGCCACGGTTGCAGGGTCGGGAGAAAGCGCCTCCGGCGTGGAGATATCGAGGCGATTATGGTCAATGCGGATCCTTTTGCAGCCTTACTCGTTGGCCGCCGCCTATCGCTCGAATTCAACCTGCCCCTCATCCTTGATCTTAGGGACCCTTGGGCTCCTTGTGACATCCGGCGCAAGCTGCGTCCCCTGCCACAGTTGAGGCTGGTGGACAGACTGGAGCGGCGAGCGATGGAATCAGCAACCAAGGTGATTCTTAATACCCAGGAAACGGTTGGAGCCTACAGGAAACAGTATTCCGATTTGCCAGCGGACCGCTTCACACTGATCCGCAATTTTTGCGATCCTGATCTTATTGCAAATGGGAGTTTTCCTGAACACAACAGATTTACAATGCTTTATCTGGGCAGCTTCCGACGATTTTCAGAGGGCAAGCAGATTGTCCATGCTTTAGCTGAGCTCAAGCGACGCGGTTTTAACAGCTCTCATTTTCGGCTGCTTATCACAGGAAACATCATTTCTAAGACCCAGGCTCTTACTCACAAGCTTGGCG
>JAUWSR010000023.1 GCA_030609975.1 Acidobacteriota bacterium
CTGACGGCTGATCATCGCCGGAACCTTGTCCCAGGGAGGCATGGGTTTCCACTCGCGGGACAGATTTAAATAAAAGGCCCCGTATTCCTCATCCGTTACATGCTCGAACCAGTGCGGCATGAGGTCGCTGAGGAGTTGACTGCGCCAGAACTCCCCGTCCAGCAACTGCTCTCCCTCTTGTCTCGTATCCGAACATCCGCTCAGGAAAAGCAGAAGTCCACAGCTTATACTTAAAAATTTTTTCAGCCTTTTCTCTCTTTGCAGCACTTTCAGGCCTCTTTTCTTTGGGATGTATGTAATTCTCTAGAATAAACGTAGCACATGAAATTGACCCGGTCAATCACAGGGGTAAGGAAAAACAGGAGTGTGCTTTGGTCTATAGGGATGCTTATTTACGAAGGTGAGATTGAGCATAAATCGTGGTATTATGATTTAAGGAGGTGAATAAAATGTCCAGAGTACTGAGATTTTCCACATTTTTTTTCTTGCTGGGAATGCTGGTTATAATCACCGGAGGATTAAAAACTTACCCATCTTTCCAGAGCGCAGGAAAAGAGGAAGTCAGAGCAGTTTTTCTTCATGATTCTATGTTCGGTGCCGAAAAAGAAGAGGCTGTATCCAAGATGAAAAATATTTTGAGCCGATATACCGAGATCGGAATAAATAATATTTTATGTTTTTATGATCTATCGAGAAAACCTCGAGAATATGACTTTCTGGAAGCCCTGCTGGAGAAAGCTCACCTTCATGGAATAAAAGTCCATCCCATTCTGCATCCCGGTTACAGAGTCAGGCTTGAAGGTGAGATCAAGCAGCATCCGGAATGGCTGATCAGGGGCACGAAGGGAGAAATCTACTCCCATTTAAATTTGGCAAATCCAGATGCGAGAGATTATGCATTGAGGCAAATAGCCAAGATTCTTGATTATGACGTTGACGGTATCAATCAGGACTATATCCGTTTACCCATAGGCCAGCGTTTTAGCTATGATGAGGATACCTGCAATGCTTTTAAAAAGGAATTTGGCCAGAGCCCTCTCGATGTCGTTCATGACAGTGGAGAAATAATCTGGTGCGAGTGGATCAAATGGAACGCAGCGCAAATCACAACTTTTGTGAGAGAGACAAAGGCGTTGATTAAAAAATCTGGGAAAAATATCCCCCTCTCTGTGGATGTATTCCCGGACCTGGAATCGGCCAAGGTGGAAATAGCTCAAGACTGGGGAAAGTGGGTCCAAGAGGGGATAGTGGATATTCTCTATCCCATGATCTATACCAACAACCTTGATCTCTTCAGGAAATATGTTAAGGATGCCGTATATATAACAAACGGAAAATGTCCGGTTTACCCCACAATCGCGTGTATCTCATCCCATAATAAAAATACTCCCGAAGGGGTTGTCCGGTCGGTAGAGATTTCAAGAGAAGAAGGAGCAGAGGGAGTGGGTTTCTTTTCCGGTTATTCCCTGACAGATGAATTCATTAATAAGCTCAAATCAACGGTTTTTATTGGATATTAATCCGCTCCACGTATTAATAAAATAAATCAAAGATAGGGCGGCTTTTTTTATTTCATCGATATTGATATGCTCGTCTTTTGAATGCGCTGTGGTGATTGAACCCGCTCCAAACACGATGGTCGGAATCTTCAATTGTTCAGAATATCTCCAGGCATCGCAGGAAGCATTCATAAATTCTGGTTTTGATTCTAAACCGGCCTCTTTTGCTGCTTTAAGCATATTTTGGACAAGCGGATGATCTTTTCCTGTGACAGAAGGATTGTTATTTAACATATTAAATTTGATTTCAGCCTGGAATTTACTCACGGCCTCTGACAGTTTTTTTTGGACGTCTTCTTTGGTAAAAGGAGGCAAAAATCCAAACACGCCTTTTAAAACAGCCTTTGAAGGGGCCGCTGCAGGCCAGTTTCCGGAATTGAGCATCCCAAAGGTTAAGGGCATAGGATTTGGATGATCGGCGATTTTTTTTACCTTTTTCCTTGAGATCTGGAGCAGTTTATTTCGGACTTCTTCGATGGCATTCATGACCTTTATCGCTTCTTCTAAAGCACTTGAAGTAGACTCTGGACTCCCGCTGTGACCGGCGATGCCTTTTGCTTTGACCTCGAACCATACGGCGCCTCTTACCAGATGAACCACATGAAGATCGGTCGATTCCAAAACTACGGCTCCATCAGTTTTAAGACCATTTTTTACGACCAGAAGAGAACCGTTGCCACCGCATTCTTCTTCGACAACAAAATCTATGATGATATCCCCAGCCGGCTTTAGCCTGAGGTCATGAAGGCTTTTCAAAACTAACCACAGAGTGGTTATCTGGCCTTTACAGTCACATGCGCCTCTTCCAAAGACCTTGTTGTCCTTTATGTATGGAGAAAAAGCATTTTCCTGTCCAGCCGTCGGCGGGACAACATCAAGATGAGCGTTAAAGGCAAGGGTTTTTCCCCGGGCTTCTCCCTTTAATTTTATCCTTAAGTTGGAAGTACCGCTATATTTGAAATCATCGAGCTTAAAAGAATAATCGGGGTCATCGATTATGGATTCAGGCATAATCATAAGCTCAGCCGAATCCACATATTCTTCAATCTCCTTCTTTAAGAATCGGCTGATTTCTTTTTCGTTGCCTCTTGTGGAAGGGAATCTTATTAATTCTTGCAGCAACTCGACCGAAGAATCTAAATTCTTTTCAACCGTTAGTGCAACCTCTTTTTTATTCATTGATTATTAAAGATGTTTTATGGAAAGCATGTTTTTTTCTATTCTATTTTTTTCTATACGGAGTTGAGAGTCAAGGGAAAAAAATGAATGTATAACAAGAAAGAAATATGATATTAAGCATGTAAAGGACAGAATATAATGAAAGCAAAAAACGATAAGAAAACAAAGGAGTTTTTGGAGGTTTCTCGAAAATATGAACCATCCTGTATGAGTTGGCAGGCCCCTGTTGTTTGGGACCATGCACAAGGAGCTGAAATATGGGACGTGGATGGGAATCATTATATCGACTGGACTTCTGGAGTCCTGGTTGCCAACGTAGGTCATGCTCACCCACACCTTGCTGAAGCTCTCGGTGAGCAGGCAAAAAAACTCCTCAACACCTATGATTTTCCCACTCCTGAGCGCTTGAATCTGGCCCGAAAGATTATAGAACATACGCCTTCCCATCTGGATAAGGTTTTTTTCGTGGCCACTGGCTCTGAAGCGACAGATGCTGCCTTAAGAATCGTAAAAAGATACACAAAGAAGTTCGAGGTTCTTGCATTCTGGGGGGGATTTCATGGGCGCAGTTTCGGACCGATGAGTGTAGCTGGAATTGGAGGCATCAAAAGAAATTTTGGGCCGCTCATTCCCGGCGGGATCTTTGCCCCCTATCCCTACTGTTACCGGTGTCCTTTTGAAAAAGCTTATCCTGACTGCAAATATTTTTGTCTGGATTATCTGGATAGAATCGTGGAAACCGAATCAACAGGAAGTCTTGCGGGTCTCATTATTGAGCCTTATCAGGGAGCTGCTGGCTTCGTCTTTCCTCCTGAAGGTTATTTGAAGAAACTCGAGGAATGGGCAAAAAAGAGGAATGTTGTGTTCATCCTGGATGAGGTGCAGTCGTCCTTTGGAAGGACAGGGAAGATGTGGGCTCTTGAACATGAAGGATTGGAGCCGGATGTCCTGTGTTTAGGCAAAGGAATGGGGAGCGGCGTTCCCATTGCCGCCGTGGTTACTCGCTCGGAAATAATCTCGTGCCTTGGCCCTGGCGAGATGTCTTCGACCTTAGGCGGGAATCCTTTAAGCTGCTCGGGTGCCCTTGCTGTTTTTGAAATTATGGAAGTAGAAAATCTCATTCAGAAAGCAGCAGAAAACGGGAAATATTTACATGAGAAATTACTCAGCTTAAAGGATAAATATCCGGTCATCGGCGATATCAGGGGAAAGGGATTGGTTTATGGCATCGAATTTGTTAAAGACCGTAAAACAAAAGAGCCGGCTCCGGATCTGGCAAGGAATATTGTTTTGAAATGTGTTGAGAACGGTTTGATGGTTGGGAAATTGGGGATTTATGGAAATGTGATGCGGATTGCGCCTCCTCTGGTGATCACTCCTGAGCTCATCGATTTATCTGTTCTTATTCTGGAAAAAGTCCTTTCGGAGTTTTAAAAGGAGTGGCTGGGAAGCAGGGATTCGAACCCCGATTCCATGATCCAGAGTCATGTGTCCTGCCGTTGGACGACTTCCCAGCAGTAAAGTGTATGATAGTAAAATTGCTGATATTTTTCAACTTTTACATCAACGCGATGCTGCCGAATCAGCAGGGCCTGCCTGAAATGGCACGCTGAACCTGCAGGCCCACCATGGATTGACACTCAAAAATGATGATGATAGTATTCCCAGCGAAAATGAAAAAGAACTGGTGGCGCATCCTGATCGTCGTGACTCTGACAGGGGCGCTTCTGTATCTGTTTTTCAGAAGCGCAAATTGGCATGAGGTGTTTGCCGCTTTAGTGGATGTCAATCTTCCACTCTTCATCCTGTCTGTAATTCTTATTCCTACTCATGTGCTCTCGAGGGCCATCCGCTGGAAATATTTATTGCAGCATGAGAAGAAATATGTGTCCCTGTACAATCGTTTTGCTGCCAACGCGGTTGGCTTTACCGTGACCTTGACCTTTCCTGGTCGCCTGGGTGAAATCGTCAAACCTCTCTACCTGGCCCAGAAAGAAAATATGTCCAAGAGTTTTGTGATCGGGACCGCCATCGTCGAGCGGATCTTTGATATCTTTGTCAACTGTGCCCTGCTGGGGATTTTTCTGGTATCCAAGCCTCTTTATGCTTCCCTTTTTCAAATCGATGAAGAAATGTATTCAAAGCTTTCCTTGTGGGGGATCATCGGAGGAGGTCTGGCGGTCGGCATGTTGGTCTTTATGCTGGGGCTTTACTTCTTTAAGGACCAGACGCTTAAATCGATCGCTTTCCTGTTGAAACCGCTTCCTCAAAAGATATCCGACAAGATCCTCAGCATCATCTCGGAATTCATACAAGGTCTGAGTTTTTTTCGCTCCTCTAAAAGTCTGATATTATACCTTGCTTGGTCGTTTATTGTTTGGCTGGCTATCATTTTTTCCTACTGGATATTTCTTATGGCCTACGATATTAGGGTCACCTATTTCTTCCTGATCCCCTATGTATTCCTATTGATGGTGGGGGCTTCCATCCCCACACCCGGCATGGTGGGAGGATTTCATAATTTCAGCAAGCTGGGTTTAACCACTTTCTACGGTATCGAATCCAACCGCGCCATGGGAATTACCATCGTTTTGCACGCAGTGCAAGTGGTAACGGTGCTTATAATCGGGTATATTATCTTGTGGAGAGAAGGGAAATCGATTTTCTACTTTAAAAAGATCGGAGAGGAACCAAAAACATGAAATGTCCTTATTGTGAGCATCCTGAAAGCAAGGTGATAGATTCGCGCGAGAGCAGGAATGGTTATACCATTCGCCGGCGTCGTGAGTGTCTTTCCTGTATGAAACGATTTACCACCTATGAGAAGATCGAGGAGATCCCCTATATGGTAGTCAAAAAGGATGGAAGCCGACAGCGGTTCGATGATAAAAAGCTGTTGGCCGGCCTGCTCAAAGCCTGCGAAAAACGACCGATACAAGTCAACAAACTGGAAGAGCTTGTCGAAGAGGTCGAGCTGATACTTCAGGAGAGATCGGAGAAAGAGATACCCGCCGAGGAGATCGGCCTGTTTGTTATGCAAAAGCTTCATGATCTGGATAAGGTGGCCTATGTTCGTTTTGCCTCGGTCTACCGTGATTTCAAAGATGTGGTAGAGTTTAAACAGGAACTGGAAAAGATCTTAGAAGAAAAATAGATCGTCAGCATTTGAAACAGCATGTATAAAAAGATACGACCCGTTTCTAGGATCGTAAAGATCGAGACGGAAATAAACCGTATTGTGGACGAGATGTTCTCGCCTAAGCGGAAGGTCTATGGCTTGGATGAAAGCTGGGTTCCTTGGATCGATGTCTCGGAAAAGCAAAATGAGATTTTCGTTGAGGTCGAACTTCCCGGTACCGTTCAGAAAGATATCAAGATCCTGCTGAGCAGCAACCGCGTTGAGATCAAGGGCATCAAACGCAGGACGCGTTTCCGCAAGCAGGTTAAATACTTACGTTTTGAGCGGGAATACGGTCCTTTCCGCCGACTCATCTTCCTTCCTGGCGCTGTGATCCCGGAGAAAGCCCGGGCCGCGTTTGAAAATGGTGTTTTAACTTTAGTTCTGAAAAAATACCGTATCTCAGAAGGTAAAGAAGTTGTTTTAGAGATTAAGAGATCAGAAAAATAGATGGAGAACAGCTATGGCTAAAAAGGAGAACGAAGTAGATTCCAATCTGGAAGATATGATCGAAGACCGTGAGCACAAGCTCAACATCCCCGATGTGCTTCCTGTCCTCATGCTGAGGGATATTGTGGTTTTTCCCTATATGGTGGTGCCTCTTTTTGTGGGCCGAGAGAAATCCAAAAATGCCATCGATCACTCCCTTTCATCCCATCGGATGATCCTCCTGTTGACCCAAAAGGATATGGAGGTCGAGGATCCTAAAACAGAAGATGTGTATGAATATGGAACGGTAGCATTGGTGATGCGCATGCTGAAGCTTCCGGACGGACGGGTTAGGATATTGGCTCAAGGATTGGTCAGAGCTAAACTGAAAGAGCTTTACGAGGATAAACCTTATTTTTCTGCTAAGGTGAATGTCCAGCATGAGCCTGAGGAAGAGACAAAGTCGATCGAACTGGAAGCCATGCTCCGCAACGTACGTGACGGTTTGGATCAGGCTTCTACCCTCGGTAAGAACATCCCGCCTGAAGTTATGATCATCGCCGCCAATGTGGAGGAATCCGGACGGCTGGCAGATCTCACCGCCGCCAACCTCGAACTCAAGGTCGAGGATGCCCAATCCCTACTGGAGGTGATCGATCCTTTCCAGAGGCTCAAGAAGGTCTTTGAACACCTGACAAAAGAACTGGAACTGCTGGCTGTCCAGTCCAAGATCTCCAGCGAAGCCAAGGGAGAGATGGATAAACTGCAGAGGCAGTATTTTTTGCGGCAGCAGATGAAGGCCATTCAGAAAGAACTGGGCGAAGGTACTGAGATCCAGGAGGAGATCAATACCTACCAGGAACAGCTCAAGAAGCTCAAACTCGCAGTCGAAGTGCGGGAGGAGTTGGAAAAACAGATCAGCCGCCTTTCTCAGATGCATCCTGAATCCGCGGAGACCGCCGTTGTGCGAAACTACCTGGATTGGATGTTTGCCCTGCCCTGGAATAAGACCACGGTGGATAACTTGGATCTTAAAAAAGCCAAACAGATCCTTGACGAAGATCACTACGGTTTGGACAAGGTAAAAGAGCGCATCATCGAATACCTCGGAGTACGCAAACTCTCCAGAAAAATTAAGGGACCCATCCTGTGTTTTGTGGGGCCGCCGGGGGTAGGGAAAACCTCCTTGGGGCGATCCATCGCCCGGGCTTTGGGCCGGAAATTCTACCGGATGTCCTTAGGCGGCGTGCGCGATGAAGCCGAGATCAGAGGGCACCGCCGGACCTATGTCGGGGCCATGCCGGGAAGGATCATTCAAGGGATCCGGCGCTGCGGATCCAACAATCCGGTCTTTATGATGGATGAAGTGGACAAGATCGGGGCTGATTTCCGGGGGGATCCTTCCTCGGCGCTGCTTGAGGTCCTTGATCCCGAACAAAATTTCTCCTTCCGGGATCATTATTTAGGAGTTCCCTATGATCTTTCCAAGGCGATGTTCATCACCACCGCCAATCTTTTGGATCCCATACAACCTGCGTTTAAAGATCGGATGGAGATCCTCCAGCTTCCCGGTTATACCGAAGAGGAAAAGCTGCAGATCGCAGTCCGCCATCTGGTCCCCAAGCAAATCCAAGAAAACGCTTTGAACGATGACCTTATCAGCATCGCCAATGGGGCCATCCAAAAAATAATATCTTTATATACGCGAGAGGCGGGAGTCCGGAATCTGGAGCGCGAGATCGCCGCTGTTTGCCGAAAAGTAGCTCGCAAGGTAGCAGAAGGAAAAACCACAAAAACCCGTATTACGGCTCAGAGCATCGAAAAATATTTGGGGCCGGCAAAGATATTCCGTGACCAGTTGCTGAAAAAGGATCAAGTGGGCGTGGCCACAGGTGTAGCCTGGACCGCGGCCGGAGGTGAGATCCTCTTTGTTGAAGCGACTAAGGTCAAAGGCAAAGGACTTCTTTCCTTGACGGGCTCTTTGGGAGACGTGATGAAGGAATCTGGGCAGGCCGCGCTTACCTATGCGCGTGCCCGAGCTCAAGAACTGGGAATCGATTCCCGGATCTTTTCTCAGAATGACATCCACATTCACGTTCCGGAAGGTGCCATTCCCAAAGATGGACCCTCTGCAGGGGTCACGATGGCGGTATCCCTTGTATCCGTGTTTACCAACCGCATGGTGAAGCGTGACGTGGCCATGTCCGGCGAGATCACTTTGCGGGGACATGTTCTGCCTGTGGGAGGGATCAAGGAGAAAGTTCTGGCCGCACAGCGTGCGGGCGTGAAGAAGATGATCCTGCCTAGTGCAACCAAAAAGGATCTGATCGATATCCCCAAAAAAGTTTTAAAAGATATGGAGTTTATCTTTGTAGAAGAGATCACCGAGGTCTTTGAGCATGCTCTGCTTCCGGTGGCCCCGGCAAAAACCAAGACCACTTCCCACAAATGAAACTCAAGGGATTATCTGAGAAGGAACTCATCCAAGCTCTTAGACAGGAATTTCGTTCTGACCGGGAGAATATCATCCTGGGCATCGGAGATGATGCAGCGGTTATCAGGCCAGGGGGCAAATATCAGGTCCTGACCAAAGACCTCTTGATCGAAAATACCCATTTTCTTGCCGCTCTGCACCCTGCGGATTTGTTAGCACGAAAAAGCCTGAGTGTTAACCTGAGTGATGTGGCTGCCATGGGCTGTAGGCCTCGATACGTTTTATTCGGCTTGGGGCTGCCTTCGGGAACCGATCCGGTCTGGATCGAGGAATTTATGTCGGGCTTGAAAATCGCTGCAGACGAGTTCGATGTTTCTCTGGTCGGCGGCGATGTCACTCAAGCCGAGCGAATCTCAATTTCCGTCACACTTTTAGGTGAGGGGGATCGATTCATCACCCGAAGCGGAGCCCAGGTGGGTGATCGCTTGTATGTCTCCGGAACACTCGGAGACGCTGCCTATGGACTTGACCTCCTGAGAGACCATGTCAAGCTGGGCGATGGTTCCCAAACAGATATCTGTCTGCGCGCTTTTTTAGATCCAATACCCCAAGTGGCCCTGGGATTGGCCTTGGCCCAGTTGGCTATCCCTTCTGCCATGATCGATGTCAGTGATGGTCTTTCCGTGGATCTAAGGCATATCTGTGAGGAAAGCGGAATCGGGGCTGAGGTATATGAAGATACTCTCCCTCTCTCTGAGGCACTGATGTCTCTTTCGCCGGATCCGATGAGGATGGCGCTGCATGGAGGTGAGGACTATCATTTGTTATTCGCTGTATCTGAGGAAAACGCACCTTTGATTTCGAAGATACAGCAAAGTTTTGGTGTAAAAGAGATCGGCCGTTTTATTCCCGGCAAAGAAATTTACTGGATCAATGCAGCAGGATTAAGAGAGATCCTGGTGCCGGCGGGCTTCCAACATTTCCGCAAAGGAAAAGCTTAAAAGGTCAGATATTCGCCCTGAAAGACAACCTGAGCGGGCCCTGTTTGGTAGACTTTTTCTTCTCCCCACTCCACATCCAGATTTCCCATGCTGGTTTTGACGTTCACCTTTCTATCCGTCAAGTTTTTCAGAATAGAAGCTACTGCGGCTGCACAGGAACCACTGCCTGAGGAGAGCGTTTCACCGACCCCTCTTTCCCAGAAAAGAACTTCGATCTCGCTCCGATTAAGGACACGAATGAACTCGATGTTGATCCGTTTAGGGAAGAAGGGATGGAATTCAATCTCATAGCCCAATTGATGCCATTCGATGCGCGCTGGAAACCGATCAAAAAAGATATCGCAGTGGGGATTCCCGATGGATACCAAGGTAATGGGGAAGACCTTCTGCCCTATGGAGAGCGGATAGTCGAGGATTTTCTCGTGGCTTCTGCCATCATCAAAAGGGATATCCTGGGAGCGGAATCCGGGCACTCCCATTTCTATCTTGAGTTTGAACTGGTTGTTCTTGCGTTCTATGAACTCGCATTCGCGGCTTCCCACGGACGTGGAAAACATGATACGCGGTGATTCGATTTTTTTGGAATGATAGAGATAGGTGGCAGCACATCTCAATCCGTTCCCTGATACTTCCGGCTCTGTCCCGTCGGCGTTGAAGATCCGGAAATTAACAAGGCTCTTTTTTTTGTCTTGGATCGATATGAGCAGCAGCCCGTCAGCTCCCACTCCTGTGTGGCGTGCACATATATGGCGGGCCAGAGCTTCCTTTTCTTTCAGACCTGGGGTTTCGCCTTCGTCGATGATCAGAAAATCATTGCCTAAGGAATGGATTTTGGTGAAGTTCATTCAGGGATCCTGATCGTCACCATAAAATCATCCAAGCTGCCTCTCCGGTGGACGCGGAACAGTACCGCTTCTCCTGCCTTTTTCTTGTCGAGTATTTTTTCCAGGTCTTTCACGGAGACGGTCTCCTTACGATCAGCCTCGACGATAACGTCACCAACCTTAAGACCGGCTTTTGCTGCTTGGCTGTAGGGTTCGATCTCGACGATGACCACACCTTCATCGATCTCGTATCGATAACGTTGAGCCAAACGAGGAGTCAGTTCCTGAACAGTGATGCCGATGCCTTTTCCGGTCTTTACCTCGGGCTCTCCGACATCGTCCTTGTTTTTTTCTCCGATTTTCACGTTGACGGTTTTTTCCTTACCATCACGCATAATAGTCAAGTCGATGCGTGAATCAGGCTGGATTTCTGCTATTTTAAAAGTCAGGTCGTTGGAATCTTTCACCAGCTTGCCATCGACGGCGGTGATGACATCGTAATCCTGAAGTCCTGCTTTTTCCGCTGGCGACTCAGGATCGACTTTGGCAATCCAGGCGCCTGATTTTTCCTTGACTTGGAGGACAGCAAGAACATCGTCGGTAACGGAGTAGGCGCCGATCCCCAAATACCCTCTTACGACCTTACCGCTTTCTCTCAACTGGGGGATGACTTTACTGGCCAGATCAGAGGATATCGCAAATCCGATTCCAATATTTCCTCCTGAGGGAGCAAAAATAATGGTGTTGATACCAATGACTTCTCCCTGAGTATTGAGCAGAGGTCCGCCGCTGTTTCCCATATTGATGGCAGCATCAGTCTGAATGAAATCCTGGTAGGTCAGGTTCAGAGTGGGGATCAGTCGACCTTTGGCACTTACGATCCCGGCAGTGACAGAATGATTGAGTCCCAAAGGATTTCCGATGGCCAAAACCCAGTCCCCGACATTCAGTTCTTCCGAGCTGCCGAATTCAGCGAAGGGGAGGTTGTCGGCATCGACCTTAAGTAAAGCCGTATCGGTTTCAGGATCTGTTCCGATGACTTTGGCTTTGTATTGTTTTTCAGAGAGTGTGGTGACTGTGACTTCAACTGCCTTTTCCACCACATGGTTGTTGGTGACAAGATAGCCGTCCGGGCTTATAAAAAATCCACTTCCGCTGGACATAGAGTGTTGCTCCTGTTCGCGATCTTGTTTGTCTCGGGGAGCATCGAAGAAGCGATCCCAGAATTCAAAAGGCGAGTTAAAAAAGCCTCTGACCCGGACTTTTTCCACTTTTTCCGCCACAATGTAGACGACAGCGGGACTGATCTTATCGGCAATGCTTGCAAAATCGAGGTCAGCTCGAATCCGTTGGGGAACTGTCGATTCCGCAGCATAAAGATTAGCGGACATTTCTTCCGCAGGGATTTGTGCTTGAAGGATATTTCCCTCATTTCCCCTGGGGACATATACAAATATGAAGGCGGCCAAAATCAGCCCTGCGAAGAAACTGATTAGCGCGATGAGTGACGTTTTTCTCATTTATTTCTCTCCTGAATGCAGGTTATAAATTAGCACAGTTGGCCGCAAAATTCAACGAGCCTATGTAGTTATAACCTGTTTAATGCCAAATCGTTGCATCTCTCTTTATTGTCTTTTTCAACTACAAATATATAATAGTACTTCGAGGTGACAAGTGCCAAAACTAACCAAGGGAATATTGATCGTTTTTGAAGGAATCGATGGGGGTGGAAAAACCACTCAGGCAAGGCACCTCCAGGCCATACTGAAGGAAGGTGAATTCGAAGTTTTGTACTTTCGAGAACCCTCAGACAGCCGCTGGGGGAAGATTATCCGGGAAAAATCTGTTGAGGAGGATTCTCTAACCCCTCAGGAAGAACTGGATCTTTTTGTCAAAGACCGCCGGGAGAACGTCGCAAACAATCTAAGCCCGGCGCTTGCGGAAAAACGGATCGTGATTTTGGACCGATATTATTTTTCCACTATCGCATATCAAGGTGCAAAAGGGATCGACCCTGAGGCGATCCGAATGATGAATGAGAGCTTTGTGATAGCTCCGGATCTTGTTTTTATACTGGATGTAAAGGCCGATCTAGGCCTGGAACGTATACAGGGCCGTGGGCAGCGAGACCTTTTATTCGAACGAGAAGATTATTTAAGAAAGGTCCGAGAGCTCTTTTTTAGTTTTCAGGGCGAGCATATCTTCCACATTGATGCCATGCGGCCTCCGGATGTGGTTGCGGAGGACATCGGCCAGATTGCTCAAGATTATATCGATTTTTTTGTTGAGTAATTACACGCATGTCATTGAGAGCGCAGCGAAGCAACCTCAACCCGGCTAGACCGGTGATGGGATTTTTGTTATATTTAATACCTCATGACAGACGAGAAAAAACTTATCATACGAATCCCAAAATTCCAGCTGCTGAAGCTTAAGTTCAAGAAACCATCGTTCAAGCTCAAAAACCGTAAAAAGACAATAAAAACACTTCTTTGGGTGTTCTTGGTTCTCACTATCTTAGGATTAGGTGTGACCTGGGGGCTGTTCCGAGCCATTATGCAGAACCTGCCTGATATCGCTCAGCTCGAAGAGTTCGAACCGAGCATCATCACCAATATCTATGCGGATGATGGAACGGTCGTAGGGGAGTATGCATTCGAGAAAAGGATCGAAGTGACCTATGAACAGATCCCTCAAGATTTGATAAATGCCATCATTGCAACCGAGGATCCACGTTATTACAGCCACAATGGTATCGACCTCTTAGGGATGCTGCGTGCGCTCAAAGAGGATTTAAAACTGGTCTTTTCTCCCCGCAAGCTGCAGGGAGGCAGCACCATCAGCCAGCAGTTGGTTAAAAGGCTGTTTCTCCATCCCAAACAGACCATCCGCCGGAAACTGAAGGAGATATTTCTTGCCCTGCAACTGGAAAAACGCTATTCCAAGCAGGAAATTCTAACCATGTACTGCAACCAGTTTGACTTGGGTGATGGCCGGGTTTACGGTATCGAATCAGCCGCCCAATTATATTTTGATAAGCCTGCTATCGATATGGATCTGGGGGAATGCGCCCTTGTCACCGGGATCTTTCGGGCTCCTAACAAATACTTTCCTTATCGGGCCTATGACTTGGCTTTAGGGCGGCGCAACCATGTGCTTACCCGTTTGGTGTCCGAAAACTATATCACTAAAGAAGAGGCGGACGAAATAAGACCTCAGGGCCTCAATATCCTTCCTCTCTATCGGGACTACTCTGATTTTGCCGGCTATTTCCTGGAAGAGACCAGAAAATATATTTCTAAGGGGTATGGGACCGATGCTCTTTACAGCGAAGGACTGCAGGTTTACACCACCATTAACCTTGCCTATCAAAAATGGGCGGAAGATGCCGTCAGACGACAGCTTCATGTTTTGGATAAAAGGCAGGGTTGGCGGGATAACAAAGAAAACCTTCTGGAGAATGAAGTAGAAAATCTGGAGGAACTGACCGAACATTTCTGGGATGAATCCCGTCAAAAAACTTGGCTAGACAGTTGGCGCAGCCCCACCTTTGAGGAGGGCGATATTATGGAAGCCGTGGTATTGGACGTCGAAAGGTCTAAAGCCTCGGTTAAGATCAAGGAATATACTGGAGAGATAACCAACAAGGAGATCGCTTGGACCGAAACCAACGACCTTACGAAGCTGATCGAGCGGGGTGATGTCATTCATGTCAAGATGGAAAGCTTTGACGAAGAAGAGCTGCTATTTAAGGCCGCCTTGGACCAAGCTCCCGCCTTGGATGGAGCGGTTCTGGCGATCGAACCTCAATCCGGCGAGATCAAAGCCATGGTGGGCGGTTATTCATTCCGGCATAGCAAATGGAACAACGCCACTCAAGCCATGCGGCAAGCAGGTTCCGTCATAAAGCCCATGCTCTACACTGCAGCCATAGATAACGGCATGACCACTATCCGGACCTTTATCGATGAACCCACTGAGTTCGAAGACAAGTGGTCTGGTGAGATCTGGGATCCACCTAATTACGATTACAAATACAAAGGGCGAGTGACCCTGCGGCAGGGCATCGAGGAGTCCCGGAACATCGTCACAGCGAAAATGCTCGCGGATATATCTCCCCAGGTAGGCGTGGATTACTGCCGCAAATTCGGCATCACATCCACGGTGTATCCCTACATGTCTCTTTCTTTAGGGGCGTTTGAGGTCAAAATGGTCGAGTTGGTCTCGGCTTTCACCGTGTTCCCTAACCGCGGCATCCGAGTCGAGCCCTTTTTTATCACACGGATCGAAGACAAGGAAGGCAACATCTTGGAGGAGACGAGCCCTGTATCCCATGAGGTCATCTCTCCTCAGGTCGCCTACATCATGACTTCGCTTCTGCAGGGTGTGGTTCAACGAGGGACTTCCCAATTAGCCCGGTATCTGACACGCGACAAGCCGCTGGGTGGTAAAACCGGAACGACCGACGATTGGGCGGATGCTCGTTTTGTCGGCTTTTCCCCCTCCTTATGTGTGGGCATCTGGGTCGGGCACAAAGAGGGCCGCTTGACTATCGGGGAGAGGCAATCAGGTGCGGTTGCCGCACTGCCGATTTTTGTGGAATTTTTCCAGAATCTTATTGACGAAGAGAACAGGGTGGCTGCGGAAAATGGAGATGAACTCATCCCGGAAGAGTTCCAAGTCCCACCCAACCTGGAATTTATCAATATCGATCGCAAAACCGGACTGCTGCCATCGGTCATTTGTTTGCCCCAATTCATATTTGAAGAGGTCTTTATTCCAGGGACCGGTCCCCGTCGTTTCTGTTCGAATGAGGATCATTTGATGACGTATGACTATTACGGAATCCTCAAAAAAAAATAGACTGAATTATTTGTAAAAGCTGCTGACAATATCAATCTATAAAACACTTAAAATTTTATTGTCAGCATCTTTTACCCTTCGGGCGAGCCAATCTTACTACAGCGACTTCGTTGCAACCCATTCGCAGTAGTTGACTACAGCTTCATGGGCTGCGTCCTTGTCGCTGCAGCAATCTTGGCCCGCAAATAATCCAGTCTTGTCTGAATTATTTGTAAAAGAAGTCGACACAATTTTTAAACACAGAATCAATCGCTTACTTTGTTCATGTGGTTAGCCTTTTTATCACTACACCTGCTTCGCTGTGTTTCATACGCAGTAGTTTACCTACAGCTTAATGAACCACAGCTTGCAGTTGCAGCAATCTTGGCCCGCAAATAATCCAGTCTTTGTTTAGTAATCCGGACAGATAAATTCTAGGCAAGAGTTATTTTTTCTTGCGCGATTTGTTAGTTGAGGTCTTTTTGCCGGACGTGGATTTAGAGGTAGATTTGGAGCTGGATTTGGAAAGTGGGACGGATCTTTCTTTGGCTTTGGAGGTGGTGTTCTTTTCGATCGAACGTATCTTCCGTTCAGTCGAGGAACCTTTAGCAGTGGATGCTACGGGACTTTCGGTGCTTTTGCTGGATTTAGTGGTACGGTACACTTTTTTGTTGTCCAACCGTGAAATATTGACTTCTGTGGTAGCGGCGCTTCCTGCCGGCGTTTTTTTAGAGAGCCGGATCCTCTACTTATCTAAGGATTCTCTGCGGACCGCCACTTTAGAGATGTCTTTGGCCGTGAGCTGATTTTTGGTGACCACGGTCAGGGCTCTTGAGTTGTGTGGATAGTCACGGCCCGGGTAGCGGTCGTAGTAGATATTGTTGATGATCACTCCAGGGTGATCATGGTAGCTGAGAGGAGCCCAACCCCAGTAGTTAAAATCTGCATACCAGTGAACCCATCCGGGGCCCCAGTGAGTTGTCGGGATCCAATACCAGCCAATCTCCAGCCGCCAATGCCAGCGGCCATAGTGACTGGTGACCCATCCCCAAGGCTCATAGGGGAGCCAGGTCCAGCCGCAGATAGGATACCAGAGCCAACGGCCGTGGTGATACGGCCGCCATGCTGAACCCAAGCCCCCCGGAACCCACACGTGGCCGTAAGGAGGGATGTATACCCACTCACCGTAGGTGGCCAACTCATATTCAAAATCTCCCAGCTCAGCTGGAAGGTAGCTTTGTGTCAATCGTTTTTGGATGAGGACTTCCCGGTAGTCGTTCCAGCGATCGAAGGTGTCTTCCGCCAGCGCCATGAATCGTAAAGGCCTCGAGGTGAAATGTCCTTTAACCGCAGCTATCCTCTGAGATTCTTTAATCAATAACGAACCCGATTCCCCTGCAGCCTCCAGCATTCCCTGGAAGACCTGGATCTCTGTCTCGCCATTTTCATGGACATCCAATCGATAAAGGCCGCTCTCGAGAATATAGATGGATATATCCGGTGTGTGAATCTCGATAGGCGCTTCTTCGAAAAGGTCTCTAACGGAGATGTAGGCTCTGCCTGCCCAAATGCGGACCTGAGTCAGATTCCGGTCTCTCTTGGGGAGGCTAATAAAATCCAATTCTGTCCTGTGATCCAAGCGAATATAGCTGCTGTTTCCGATGTATATCTCGGCACGTCCTTCTTCTGTACTCAAATGATCGCCCTCTGTGATGGGCATGTTTATCATTCCTTCCTCGTATCCTAGGTCCTGGGCTCTTTGAATGTAGATGTTGCCGATGGCATAGCTCAGCCGGGCAAAAGTGTGCTGGGTGTATGCAGCATCTTGTCCCAGGAGAAATGAGGAGGCGATCAGAAAAACTGTTAATGAGCCTATTATTTTTTTCATCTTAGGTCTCCTTCTGATCCTTTCACATCTATTTCAATTGCAATAGTCGTGCCAGGTTTTCCTCCCCAGGGAGGAAAGAGATTTTGATGGGATTATGTCCTGTAATGGTGACGCTTGTAGCCTGTCGTCGCACACTCCCCTTTACACACCCAGCCCCTTCCACAGGATTTTTATTTATCCTTCTGTGTAAGCCTCTCGTTTCTACTCCTATACAAGATCTTAGGTATCTAGTCTTACTTCTGATTTTTTGGCGGGGAAGCTTTTAGAAAAGGGGGGGATTAGAGCTTCCAGAAGGATTTGAGGTGCGTGAATACCGGCTTGAGCTCGTGTTCAAGGCGTGGGGAAGGGGAGGGGGCGACGGCAGGCTTGTCGGCCGTGCCGGACAGCTGCAGCAGCACCTGCTTTGCACCCTGCCGCAGGGCGTGCAGGTCATAGCCGCCTTCTAGAGCGATCAGCAGCCGGTCCTGGGAAAGATTGTGGGCCAGGCTTCTGACCTCCGCCGTCAAAGCGCCGAATCCCTCAGCAGTGATCTCCATCCCGCCTAAAGGATCGGAAGCGGCCACGTCGAATCCCGCGGAGACCAGGATCGTGTCCGGTTCGAACTGGGCAGCGATCGGGGCCAATATGTTTCGGAAGATGTAAAGATAGTCCGCATCATTTTTGCCCGGGTAAAGGGGGATATTCACCGTATATCCCTGGCCGGCGGCGGTCCCGGTTTCCCTCCAGTGGCCGGTCCCTGGATAAAGCGGGAATTGATGGGGGGAAAAATAAAGCACGTCGCTGCGATGATAAAAGGAATTCTGGGTGCCGTTGCCGTGATGAAGGTCCCAGTCGATGATCAATATCCGTTTCTGTCCTTTTTGCCTGAGAAGGTATTCTGCACTCAGGGCGATATTGTTGAAGAGACAAAATCCCATGGCTTGTCCGGATTCTGCGTGGTGTCCGGGCGGGCGAACCGGGGCAAAGGCATTTTTGATGTCGCCTGCCAGCATAAAATCGAGGCTTTGGAAGAGGCCTCCTACGGCCAGCAAAGCTGTTTCGTATGAGAGGGCCGAGGTCGAGGTGTCGGGATCGAGGTCTACTCTTTCCTGGCCGGCGGTATTTTTGAGAGTATCCAGATGTGCTACAGAATGGTTCCAGAGGATCTCATCCTCGGTGGCGGCACGGGGTTTGATTTTCAGATAGGGAAAGGAGATCTCCGTTTTGATCATATCCAGGATGGCAGCAAAACGTTTTGGGCTTTCTACATGCAAGGCCCCCATGTCATGATTCTGATACCGCTCATCGATAACGATCCCGGTTTCCATTATACCGCCTCCTTAAAGAAAGGTTTCCACTTTTCGGGTGAGGGTTTGGCTGTCATCAGGCTGATCGTTATCAACAGGAATAAGGAACAGGCCAGGGCCGGGTAGACAGCGGGAATTCCCAGAGGAAGTCCACCTTGGATTTTGTTTAAGATCTCCCAGATAATGGTAGTCGCCATACCGCCCACGATGGAAGAAACTCCTCCTTGAACAGTCGCACGTTTCCAGAAAAAGACAGCCATTAAGGCCGGAGTGATGCCGGCCCCGTAGATGGTATATGCGGCATAGGCTGCATCCAGGATTCTGGGGAAAAACGAGATGAGCGAAAAGGCAATGACTCCCAGCACGACCACCACAACTCGTGAGAAAAGGATCATCTGCTTGTCAGGCAATGCCGGATTGATAAAGCGTTGATAGATATCCCGCACGACATTGGTGGCCGGAACCAGCAGAAAACTGTTGGCTGTGGAGATGATGATGGCCACAATCGCTGCCATCAGAGCACACCCCACGGCCACGGGGACTCCTTTGTGCGCCACTAAAACAAGGATCTTGCCCGATTCGGAGGCCGGCAGTCCTGTAAAATAGCTGCTTCCTATGACAGCTAAACTCTGCAGGCCCAATCCCAGAAGAATGACCCCGATAATCCAACCGATCACCGCTTTTTTAGCTTCCTTTTCGTTCTTAGCCGAGAAGAACCGCTGGTACATGTTGCCGTTTCCCAGCGCCAGCAGCAGCGTGGGCACAAAATAACCCATAGCTTGGATCCAATTCATGTTCCCCAGAAAGGCATGCGCACGGGGTGTGACGTTGGCCACAATATATTCCAAGCCTCCTACGTTCTTGATGAGGAAAGGCAGTGCCAGCGAAATCCCCACGATCATGATCAGCCCATTGAAGACATCCAGATGAGCGACTGAGAGCATCCCCGCTAAGAGAGTATACGAGATCACGAACACAGCCACGATGATCATCCCCTGCTTTTCCGAGACCTGTCCTTCAGTGATAATGTTCAAGACCCATCCCCCGCCGCGGAATTGATAGCTGACGATGGTCACAAAGGCGATGATAGTGGTGATGGTGGCCAAGATCCGGGCCCATTTATTATAACGGGCCTCCATGATATCCGGCACCGTAAATTGACCGAAACGACGGACCCGGCCGGCGATAAAGTAGGCGATGATGATCCCCAGCCAACCACCGGCGCTTCCGATCAGGGAGGAGAAGCCATGGTTATAGCTCAGGTCAGCAACACTGAAAATATCGCCTGAACCGATCCAGGTGGCCAGAAGCGTGCCCACCAGAACCGGAGCGGTAAGCGTACGTCCGGCTACCAGAAAATCTTCCTTTTTCTTCAACCGTTTTGTATACCTCAGGCCGTAAGCAAAAAGGATCACCAAATAGATCAAGATCGCCGCTAAATAAGTCAATGATCTCTCCTTCTGAGCTTGAGTTTTAAATACACTCCTGCCATGACGGCATATCGGTAGACATCACCCCAGGATCGGATCTTGGCGATGATCTGGGGGATCTTGCGTAA
>JAUWSR010000070.1 GCA_030609975.1 Acidobacteriota bacterium
ACTGCGTTGCAGCCCATTCGGAGTGAAAGACCACACCTTCATGGGCTGTCGCCTTGTAGCTGATGCAATCTTCACTCGTGAATCATTCATCTTCCACCTGAATTATTCATAAAGAATGTCGACATAGATTCCGCTTGTATTTTTCAAAATATTGGGTCGACAGTATTTATGAATAATCCAGGCAAAAAAACTGACCTCGGTTTATGTACAGAGGAATACCCTACCCTTATAGTGGGACAGAAAAATAGAATGAGCCTGCGGTTCTTTATATGTCTTTCAGGACGTCGTCGAGCGTGATATCGCCTACTTCTTTAAGATCATACATCACACGTGTGGAAGGTCTCTTGATATTGCACACGCGGCGCAGGTCGATGGGAGTGCCGATAACGACAGCGTCACAGGGAGTGGCATTGATGGTGTCCTCAAGGTCCTGTACCTGCTGGCCGCTGTAGCCCATGGCTGGGAGTAGGATGCCGATATGGGGGTATTTCTTGAAGGTATCAGCGATGGTTCCTACGAGGTAAGGGCGAGGATCGATGATAGCTGCAGCCTCATTGCGCTGAGCGGCAACAGTCCCGGCTCCATATTTCATTTCTCCGTGGGTTAACGTTGGCCCATCCTCTACCACCAGCACCCTTTTATTCTTTATCAAGGTAGGATCTTCCACAGTCAAGGGAGACTCGGCCATTATGATGGTAGCATTGGGATTGATGTGTTTTGCTGTTTCGACAACCTGGTCGATCTTATCTTTCTCTGCCGAGTCGATCTTGTTGATCACCAAAACGTCAGCAGCCCTGAGGTTGACCTCTCCGGGATAATAGCTGGTTTCGTGACCGGGTCTGTGGGGGTCGAGCACCGTAATATAGATATCAGGCTTGTAGAAAGAAAAATCGTTGTTTCCGCCGTCCCAGAGTATGACGTCGGCTTCCTTTTCGGCCTCTCTGAGGATGGCTTCGTAGTCGACGCCGGCGTAAACAATAACTCCGCTATCGATGTGTGGCTCGTATTCTTCCTTCTCTTCGATGGTGCATTCGTGCAGGTCGAGATCTTCGTAGGTGGCAAATCTTTGCACGCGCTGTTTGACAAGATCACCATAAGGCATGGGATGCCGGATGGCGACCACTTTCTTGCCCCGTCCGATAAGGACTTCAGCCACCCGCCGGGTGGTCTGACTTTTTCCGCAGCCTGTGCGAACGGCGCAAATTGAGACAACGGGCTTTGTGGATTCCACCCAGGTCTCTGCCAGTCCCATCAGCCGGAAAGAAGCGCCTGCTCGATTGACGATCGCTGATTTGTTCATGACATAACTGTAAGGGACATCACTGTATGAGAATACCACCTCGTTGACGCCATATTCCTCGATCAACGCTTCCAGCTCTGACTCGGCTTTGATCGGGATTCCCTCCGGATATAAGCTTCCCGCGAGCTCAGGCGGATACGTGCGGCCTTCGATATCCGGGATCTGAGTGGCGGTGAAGGCCACGACTCGGTAGTCGGCATTATCCCGGAAATTCGTGTTGAAATTGTGGAAATCGCGCCCGGCGGCGCCCATAATAATGACCTTTTTCATGGTTATAACTCCTTTGTTATCGTGGTCCCGCTTTTACCCTGTATGGCGGAATAGGCTGAAAAGAGCGTGCCAATGATGCTTTTTTCTCCGCCATTCTCAAGAAAATCGATACAGGCTTGGATCTTGGGCTTCATGCTGCCCTCTTTGAAGTGACCTTGAGCCAGATATTTCTTGGCATCCTTCAGGATCATGCGGTCGATCCATTTTTGTTTCGGTGTATTGAAATTCAAAGCGACGCGGTCGACATCGGTGAGGATAAGCAGAATGTCCGCGTTTATTTCAATGCCCATGCGGCAGGCGGATCGGTCTTTGTCGATGACTGCCTCAACGCCCATGAGCCCGTCCTTTTTCTTGATAACAGGAATCCCACCGCCTCCTGACGCGACCACGAGATATCCCTGCTCGATATTGCTTTTTATGACTTCTTTCTCGACGATATGGATGGGTTCAGGTGAGGGGACCACTCTGCGCCAGCGCTTGCGGCTGTCTTCCTTCATCACCAAAGAGGTTTTCTGCATGAGGAGTTCGGCTTCCTTCTGATTGTGGAAGGGTCCGATGGGTTTTTCGGGATTTTTAAAAGCCGGATCACTCGCTTTGACTTGCACTTGGGTGACAAGCGAGATGACCGGGAGATCGATATTGTGCTTACTCAGCTCATTCAACATTTCTTGTTGGATAAAATATCCGATCATGCCCTGAGATTGGGCGGAGCAAGCGTCGAGCGGCATAGGGGGGACGGCTTCACCAGCCAGGCTGTTCTGGATGTACAGGTTCCCGATCTGGGGGCCGTTTCCGTGGGTCATAGCAACTCTGTAACCGGCTCGGATGATCTTCACGATCTCTTTCGCAGCCTTTTTGACATTGGCGATCTGCTCTTCATAGGTCCCGCTTTGGTGGGACTGGAGAATGGCATTTCCTCCTAAAGCGACTACGATCTTTTTTCCAGATGCTTGTTTACGATCTGTCGACATTTTAGCCTTTTCTGTGTTGGGATTTTTGTTCATCGTGGCTGGACGAGACGATGACCTTGTCTTCTTTATCTGTTTCTTTGAGATAAACAGCGACATCATCTTCAGGTTCCGCGTGAATACTTTTCCCCACATAGTCCGGTTGGATGGGTAATTCTCTCGCTCCGCGGTCGATCAGGATAGCCAGTTGTATGGATCGAGGGCGGCCTGCATCTATCAATACGTCGATCGCGGCCCGGATGGTTCTCCCGGTGAAGAGGACGTCATCCACGAGGATCACGTTTTTTTCGTTGATATCAAAGTTCGTTTCGTCTTGAACGACATATTTGTAGGCTTTCAGCTGCACATCGTCACGGTAGAAGGTGATATCGATTTCCGCCATGTCGACGGTAACTCCGTCTGTGGCTGAGATCTTTTTCACCAGTCTTTTGGCCAGGACATCTCCCCGTTTTTTGATTCCAACGATAAAAAGTGTGGAAGTGTCGAGATTTTGTTCCAAAATCTCGATGGCCATGCGGGAAAGGATCTTGTCGATATCGTTTTTATCAAGAATTGTTTTTTTCATGGAAAAACCTATTGTACTCAATTTTGAGCAGAAGTCATCCGGAAAATGGTTCATTTTTAAAAATAATGATCCATTCTCCGTTACGATGAATCTTCACCTCGGAAAAGAAGCGATTTAAAGTTCGTTAATAACCCGGGATCTGCTTCGGGAAGTAATCCTCGCAGGTACCTTCGCGATGGATATCCAAGGTGGTGCAGTGTAGGGCTCCTCCAAAGGGGATAACCCCTTCATAGGGGACCGGGACTACTTCGATTCCCAGTTTATCCAGCTGCTCGCAGTATGCTGTTTCGTGGGCTTCAACGCACACGGTGTTAGGCCCCAGCGAGAAGGTGTTCATCGAGATCCAGGAGCGGCTTTCGTACAATCCGGTCAGGTAGCATTTATTTTGATGCACATATACGGGCTTGGCGGCCGGGATCAATTCCCAGTCATTCATCGCCATCAATTTCTTGAAGTTTTCTGTTATGGGATACCATTCCGGGTTGTAGACTCCCAATCCCGGGCGTAGGGGCAGCCAGTTGACGTCGATGTGCCAGGGGTGGGCGTTGTTGTCGAAGAGGACTTCGTGTACGCGGATGCCTTTGCCCCCAAAATACCGTTGCAACCAATCCATGCCTTTTCTGTTGGTCACACACGAGCCCTGCCAGAAGATATCCTTCCCGCAGCGGGCGGCATCAGCCGCATCCCAGAGCACTTCCTTTTCAGTTAACTGATATTCCCAGTTGCGCACTCTTTTAAGTTTCTCCTCTTCCGTCCATACGTTTTCGAAGTAATAATAAAAATTCTTTACGTAGGATTCATCGGTCAGGCGGGGTTTGGGCGCTGCGGTGTGCAGGAACTCGGGATCTTCTTCGAAGTATTTCTCGAAAATCGGGCGCAGGTTGAGGTATTCATACCAGCGCGAACGCCGGCAGGGAGTGGCTTCCATGATCTCGTTGCCCACGGGCAGGAAGACATCGCGGACATTGTTGACGCCGTGCTGATTCAGTTGGGTCCAATCCGGGGTTGAGACGGCTCGCCGGTCGTGCATGGCAGGATGGATCACGGCGCGATCTACGATGATGCCACGCTTTTCCATCATGCTCACAAAATTATCCATCTGTTCGTTGGCTTTGTCGTACATTTCTTGGGGAAATGGTCCGAATGCTCCCAGCGGATAATCTCCGTCGGGTCGATCGTACCACCAGGCCGGCTCTGGAGCCGGAATGTTGGTTCCTTCGGGCCTACCAACGATAACGCGCTTTAGTGGGTCCCATTCATTCCATGAATTCACTACTTTTGGCATAGCCATTGCCTCCTTATAAAGCTAATGTGTAGATTAACATACCAAACGTATCTGTAAAGAAATTTATTAAATTTTCTTTAAAATGTCAAATATATTCTCGAAATAGCTTTCAAATTAGAGTAATTGAGTGCTGTCAAGTCAAAACGCGACAAAAATACATTACAATGAAGAGCAATGTCATCAGGACTAAGATCAGTCCCAGGGCCTGTCTCCAATATTTTTTTATTACGGACATGATGTTTTTGCCTTAAGGAGTTTGTCCAAACGGCAGCGGATCTTAACCAACAAGTTGAGCACGACCCCCACGGGGCAGAAAAAACGGCAGAAAAAACGGGAAAGAAAAAAGGATCCGAAGATGGTAGCAGACAAAACGAACCACTGGACCTCGATTCCTTCCAAACCGAAGAGAGTGGGAAAAGGTTCATAGGCCCCCAGGGCGGGATTGGTCTTATAGAAGATAACGAGCAGGGCAAACCAGGTCAGGACATAACCAAGATACCGTCCTCCCCGGCTTATATGTTTGCCCAAAGGGAGATTGATCCCACTGATCTTTGCATTAAGTTCCTGCAGGTTCCCGAAAGGACAGAGAGAGTGGCAGTAGATATTTCTTCGAAATACCAGGGGCGTCAGGATGGCTCCCACGAGCAGTATCCACCAAAAAGGGTATTCCCGGAAAGAAGGGAAATATCCCAGTAGAAGCGCTCCGAAGTGAGCAATTGAAAGGGAGGAATTCAGAGTGAACCCCAAAAAAATAAATGCGGCCAGCATCACTGCGTAGCGGTAAATTCGAGATTTAATCCATAAAAGTCCCGCTAAGGCAGCTCCTAAAAGCACCAAAAGGAGAATCTCATCCCGCCCAAAACCCCACCCGGATTTTTCCTCGATTATTTGCATGTCGAAGATGTCTCGGCCCAGGGTGTGGCTGCCCGTGCGTACAGCCTGGGCAAAAGCCTTAGAGGAGATGGTGGCTTGGGTGATGGTGTCGATATCATTCTCCGGAAGAAAAGGATCTGAGATTTTTTTCCCATAAAACTGCTGGAAAAAATCTTTTTTCTCCAATCGAAAAAAAAACGAGAGTGTTTCACGATGAGAAAGGACCAGAATATTTTTGATCACGCCCTGCTCATCGACGATAGTGGCTATGTGCAGTGGGCCTCCCCAACCTTTCGCCTCTGTCAGGACGTAGTATCCGGAGAAGGCGTCTTCTTCAGGATTTTTACCAGTCAAGATTTGAGGTTTGAGCTGAAGTTCCTGAAACTGGGTTTCCTGGGGAACCTGGTCTTCAAGCAGGGTCTGCAGTTCCTTTTCCATTTGCAGGTAACCCATCACCAGGGCTGCGATCAACGTTATGGCTGTCAGTAGTTTCAGGAGGTGCTTCGTCACGTTACTTTTTTTTTGCTTTGTGCAGGTTGCGGTGAACAGACTTGCGTGTGAATCCCATTCCGACCAAGCTCAGAGTCCCGAAGAGCAAAAGCCCCACGCCTGCGGCTTGATACTCTTTCTCCCAAATACTGCTCAGACACCAGGCCAGAGTGAACAGGCCCATGACCATGGTGAGGAATATTCCTACCCAGGACAACCAGGATAACTTGGTCTGTTTATTCTTGATCCAGGACGATATACCCCAAAGGCCGCCCATGCCAACTATTCCGATCAAAAACCAGATGAGTTCCATCGTATTCCTCACTTCCAGAAGGCCGTATTGGCCCGGATGTCATGTGTGTTACCGAAACCGAATAGTTTGTCCAACCTAGCCATCAGGCTGTGGAGAGGCGAGCCGGGCAGGCCGGTGGCAGTTGAAGCCAGTTGGTGATGCCAGAGGTCCAGCTTGTTGTAAGGACATGCTGTGATGCAGTTGCTGCAATCTGAGCCGTTCTCGATCCAGAACTCCAGACATTTTTCCGGGTCGATATACCATTTTCGCACTCCAGGATTGTTGGATATGGTCGGCCCTTCCAGGGTGGGCTCGTCAAAGGAGATCGCCTGGGAGGGGCAGGATTCCGCGCAGCGCTTACAGCTTTTGCAGAACTCCCAAACACCAAAGGTGCGGGGTTTATCCGGAGTGAGCTCGAGCTCGGTAAATACCTTGGCTAACCGGACCCTGGGGCCGTACTCAGGAGTGATCAGCAGGCCGTGGCGGCCCAGTTCTCCCATTCCGGCAGCAATAGCATAGGGGACACTCAGCGCAACGTCATTTCCTAAGGCGAATGATCTGTACCCCAGCTCTCTTAGAAAGGTGGCCACAGAATAGCCCACAGATGCCATGTGTGAATAGCCCAGCCCCGTGGCGGCCCCCTCCAAGGAGGAAGGGGAGGTTGCGATACCTTCATAGTCCATTTCTACAGCGATGGCTACGACCGACCTTGGTTCAAAGGGGAATTCCGGCACGAAGGTGTCAAAGGCGGGAGGCCCCTCTGATTCTTCCTCTTCGTCTCGGATTTTGACCAGTGTGGCATAAGTCCATAAGGGATCGTAATCTGCTATGCCAACCAGGCTGGCCCCTAAAAATCGTGCGGCCTTTTTAACTTTACGGGCAGCATCTTGTGCATCCGAGAACTCCACTTTCTGGCGTCTAACCTGTTCGTCCCAAGCATAAGCCTGGGAATGGGGTTGGCCGTTCTCGCTTCCGGAGGCGAATTTGTGGTCCAGGGCCCAGCCGGCGGCGTTGAGCGCTCTATCTAAGGCGGTCCAACCGTCGGTTTTTTGTAGGGAAACGCGGTCCACTTTTTTCCCCACCAGCATGATCCGCTCTACAAATTCTTGGTCCCAAAGCTCCCGGCAGAAGCCGGTGTATTTCTGCTCCATCCGCCGGCATTTTTCGGTAATCTGGAAAGGTAGATCCTCCCAAGGTCGAAGCGTGGCTTGGCCGGCCATTTCTGTCAGTGCATCGTCTTTTTCGCCTTCCAGCGCAGCTGCTCCCAGCACTGAAGCTGAGGCTCCTGTGGCAGCGCCGATCTTTATAAAATTGCGCCGGCTTAAACGATTTGGCTTGATTTCATCCGGTTGTCTATTCTTCATAACGTTTTCTCCTAAGAGGTTCTAAAGAATATAAAAGTCTTTGTGGAAAAACAAGAAAAAAACATGATAGAATATCCACATATTAACTCACACCTGGCATTTATGGGTATTTTGACATCATGTGCGCAATATATGATACAAAATCCAAGATATCTCATCAATATATCAGCAGATTGCAACCAAAGTTTAATTGGCCTGGATTATTCACGAGTTGAGATTGCTGCAGATATGATGCAGTGAGATCAGCTCGCCCGAAGGGTAAAAAATATCGATATTCTTTATTAATAGTTCAGATTTTTCAAGGAGACTGTTATGAAAGTTCCTAGAGTTCTTATTGTCATAGGAGCGTTTTCGCTTTTGCTATACTCTGGGGGTTGGGAAGAAGATGTTGACTACAAGGTTGTTTCCCGGATCAGGGAGGAGGGATTCTCTCGTTCCCAGGTCATGGACATCGCCGGGTACATGTGCGATGTTTTGGGACCACGTTTTTCCAATTCAGCCGGCTTCAAGATCTTCCGTTGAATTTCTAGGGGGGAGGCAAACGAAATGGTACATTATCAAATGATCTTGCACAATATTCATATTAAAAAAAGGAAGGAGGAGCAAATGATCCAAAAATCATTTCTAAAAAGAATGAGTGTTTTATTGCTGGTTCTGGGGCTTTGCTTGAGTCTGCAGGCGCAGATTATTCCCATTGAAGACAGCACAAATATTTTGCCCATGCGAGAAAGGGTCAAACTCATGGAATCCTGGTGGAAGTGGACGAAAGAACACGTCCTTCCTCAGGTCATGCGTGAACAGGGATTTGATATGTGGATCATCCGCAACAACGAGGCCGATCTGTATTATAACAACGAGGGGCCGGTCTTCACCTCGCTGCTACCCGCTAATTTTGAAGGCATGACCTATCCCAGCCAATATGCACCAACTGGCTCACAACGCATCCCTAAATTTCTAATGTTCCATGATACAGGTGCTAAGATCGATTATATCGAACCTAAGGACTATCTGCATATCACCCAACTGGTGAAAGAGAAAAAACCCAAGTCTATCGCCATTGGCATGCACAACAAGCAAGATATGTTAAAAGCTTTGGGATCCGAATTCTCCGGCCGTGCTAAAGATTCTTGGACGTTGGGCGTTCGCTGGCTGGAGACCATGAGCCCGGAAATGATCAGTGTCTACAAACATGTTCAGAGAGTGGCCAATGAGATCATCGCCGAGTCCTATTCGAACCGTGTGATCACTCCGGATGTGACCACGACCGATGACCTCAATTGGTGGATCCGGCACAAATACCTGGAACTCCAACTGGAGTTGGAAAATCATCCCTCGATCACAGTCCAGCGCAGTGACGAGAACCTGGCTAAATATGATGACCCTCCGGAGTACTTCCGGAAGGGCCGGACCCGGAACGGTGTGAATGTCATCATCCGCCGGGGAGATGTCATCAGCTGTGACACCGATCATTTTTTGCTGGGTTTGGTCACGGACTCACATCAACATGCCTATGTGCTCAAAGCGGGAGAAACGGATGTTCCGGAGCCTTTGAAAAAGGCACTGCGCACCGTCAATGTGATGCAGGATCTATTCCGGAAAGAATTCCAGGCGGGCCGGACAGGCAAAGAGATCGTAGCTGCCTGCGAAAAGATCAGTCCCCTGGAAGGCATTATAGAGACCGAGATCGGATTCCATCCACCTCCCATGTTCCTGCGCAGGTTTCTTCAGGGAGGATACATGTTCGATCATAAAACCTATGTGGCCGGGATGACTTCCGGACCCGGATATTATCCCACCTCGATCGTGACCAATGATCACAAGCTCCACACCAATACTCTTTATGCTTTCGAACCTCATACCCGTATGGAAGTGCCGGGCTGGAAAGACGGAGTCGAGATCGGCATCGGACAGATCTCGGTTTTTACTGAGGAGGGCCTACAGTATTTGGCGCGACCCCAGGAATCTAAGTGGCACGTGGTTAGATGATTGTAACGTCAGTATAGGAGGTGCTCCATGAACTCTGAAAAACAATATGCCTGCTATCCCCGTACACGACCTTGTGATCCATCCTCGCGAAAACGACTTAGTGGTAGGGACCCACGGCCGCGGTTTCTACATTGCGGATATCTCACCTCTGCAGGAGCTGAATGCGGATGTCCTGGATCAAGAGGTTTATTTCTTTCACCTCGAGCCCAAAGTGCAGTGGAAGATCATCAGTCAGCACACCCGTTCGGCCCAGAATTTCTCGGGAGAAAACGAATCCCGGGGAATTGTGGTTTACTACTACTTGAAAAAGCGTTTCGCAGGAGAGGTGAAAGTCGCCGTGTATCAAGGGCAGAAACTTCTGCAGGAAATGACGGGTTCCAACGAGCCGGGTCTAAATCAGGTGGTGTGGCCCGGTACTTTTACCGTCATCCTTACAATAGGAAACAAAACTTGGAAACGCCGTGCGCTGGTGCTCAAGGACCACTGGATCAAAGACCAACAATAAAAGTCAATAACCGAGTTAAGGAGATAAGGATGAGGCAAAAACATACGTGGGTTTCTGTGAAAGGAATCAGTCTTATATGCGGATTCTCTTTGCTTTTGGCGTTCTCTCCGCTGATTTTATGTCAGCAGCTTTCGGAAGATTTTCTGGAGTTCTTCCATTATCGCGAGATCGGGCCCACCCGGCAGGGAGGACGCGTGGTGGCCTTTGCCGTTTCCCGGCAGGATCCCTTCACCTTTTTTGTAGCGGCCGGGCCGGGAGGGGTGTGGAAGACGGATAATAATGGCCATTCCTTCACCCCTGTCTTCGAACATGAAGATATCGCTTCCATTGGAGATATCGAGATCTCACCTTCCAACGCGGATGTTGTTTGGATCGGAACAGGAGAGGCCAATCTCAGGAACAGCACCTATTACGGCAACGGAGTCTACCGGTCCGATGACGGCGGCTCTACCTGGAAACATATGGGATTGGAGGAATCGCATCACATCGGCCGCATAGTCGTGCATCCCCAAAATCCTGAGATCGTATATGTGACGGCTCAGGGACATCTTTACTCGGAAAATCCGGAAAGAGGGATCTACAAGACCTTGGATGGGGGTAAAACCTGGAAAAAATCCTTGAACTTGATCGTAGATAATCGCCAGATCGGAGCAACCGATCTGGTGATGGATCCACGAGATCCCGACATCCTGTACACCTCTGCCTATGACCGCCGCCGCTGGGCGTGGTCATTCCGGACAGCCGGTCCGGGCAGCGGAATCTACAAAACTACTGATGGCGGTCGCACCTGGGCAAAGCTGAGCAAAGGTCTTCCCGAGGGTCTGTTGGGCAAGATAGGCCTGGCCTTGTACCCTCGCAATTCCAAGATCCTGTATGCCACCATCGACAACGCCAACAGTCCGGGAGTTTCCTATGAGAAAAGATATGAGGAAATGTTTGCCGGAAAGCCTGCTTCCCAGCCCACCATTGGTCACGAGATCTACCGCAGTGACGATGCCGGAGAGACATGGCGGCGCGTCAGTCCTGAGGGAGAGAGCATTGGGAACCGCTCCAACTACTACGGCCAGATCATCGTGGATCCTAACGATCCTGATCGAGTCTATGTCCTCAGCTCGCGCGCAGATATTTCCATTGATGGGGGAAAAACCTGGTCCCGGGCTTTTGAATATGCCGGGGACAATCACGTGTTATGGATCGATCCCTCAGATTCGCGGCACATGCTGTTAGGTTATGATTACGGCATGGCCATTACCTATGACTCCGGCCGGAACTGGTATCATCCAGATGAGCTGTCCATGGCTCAGCTTTATGCCATCGGTGTGGATATGGAATATCCCTACAATGTCTATGGTGGGATGCAGGATTTTGGATCCTGGAAAGGCCCCAGCACCAAAAAAGGCCGCTTCCCCATCCGTTTCGAGGATTGGGAACACGTGCAGGGCGGGGATGGACTCTACAATCAGGTAGATCCCCGAAACAGCCGCTGGCTGTACTCCGAGTCACAGTTCGGAGGATTGACCCGGATCGACCAGAAAACCGGAACCCGGCGGCGCATCCAATATCGCAAGCAGGGGATTCGTTTTAATTGGAACGCACCCTTCCTCCTTTCTCCGCACAATCCCGATGTTTTGTACCACGGAGCGCAAAAGGTTCTGCGATCTTCCTTCCGGGGTGAGGCTTGGGAGGAGATCAGCCCGGACCTTACCAGCAATGATCCTAACAAACTCGAAGGCGTAGGTGCTGTGCAGTTCTGCACGATCACTACACTGTCCGAGTCTCCCATACAACAGGGAGTGATCTGGGCGGGAACCGACGATGGGAATGTTTGGATCACAAGAGATAGCGGCAAGAACTGGACCCAACTCAACGATCACATCCCCAAGAAACCCTCGTACTGGATTACCCGCATCACTGCCTCTGCTCACGAAACCGGCACAGCCTACCTAACCCTTTCCGGATTCTATTGGGATGATTTTCGTCCCTTTGTGTTTAAAACTTCAGACTATGGCAAAACCTGGGTCTCCCTCGCAGAGAGTTTGCCTTGGGAATCGGTGAATGTTATCCGGGAAGACCGCAAAAATCCCCATTTGCTGTTCCTGGGAACGGATAAATCGGTCTATGTTTCAATAAACGGAGGAAAAAGCTGGACGCGCATGCAGAACAATCTCCCTACTATCCCGGTGCACGATCTGGTGATTCATCCGCGCGAAAACGACCTGGTGGTAGGGACCCATGGCCGAGGTTTTTATATTACAGATATTTCTCCCCTACAGGAGTTGAGTCCAGATGTTTTGCGAAGCAAAGTCTATCTTTTTGCCATAGAACCCAAGGTCCAGTGGATCATGCCCAGCCAGAAAGCCACCAGTGCGCAGAATTTTGCCGGCGAGAACGAATCCCATGCCGTGGTGATCAATTATTATCTTAAGACGCCCTTGCAAAAGCCGGTGACGTTTGAGGTCTACTCTGGTACCCGGTTGATCAATACTTTTAGTGGCCCCAGTCAAGCAGGTCTTAACCGGATCGAATGGGGGATGACCTGGCAGCGCCCACGGACATCGGAAGAAAAGAAACGCTGGGATCGCAGGAATGCCTTCGCAGAAGAGGATGAGGAATTCTATGACTACTACGACACGGTCGACTGGTTCGGCGATCCCGATGAAGAGGTTTATAAATGGGGGCGTTCGCTAAAAACGCGTGTGCATCAGCCTCCGGGTATGACCGCACGCGATTATGCTTACTACCGCGTTCAGCCGGGGGAGTATACCCTCGTTTTGAAAGCTGATGGGATATCCCTTAAGCAGGTGGCACTTATCCTGCAAGATATCTGGTATGATAAATAACGACGGATCAGGTCACATACCACGTCCTTACGTGGGAATTCAAGTCAAAGGACAGGAAGGTAAGCATCCTAAATTTCGTGATGATACCAGAATTTGGGGATGGCTTCGCTCCGGTCAGATTTTTAACGCCATTCCCTCTCTGTTTTTCTTGGCTCTGCGGAACTCCGCGTGTTTACATATCCCCCGCTACCTTAATCTCAGATACACATCAACCGCGTTAAAGATCATTTAAGGCTAAATCCTCCAATGTCGCTTATTTCATCCCCAAATTCTAGGTAACAGACCTATCTATGCATCAATCACGGTTTTGAGGATCCTTTCGGC
>JAUWSR010000124.1 GCA_030609975.1 Acidobacteriota bacterium
TAAAATTCGCCCGGATATGGGGGCAGGGAAAATACCAAGGGCAAAAGGTCAACCGGGAGTATGTCCTGCAAGACGAAGACATCATCGAACTCCACATCTAACTTATTTATAAAAGATGCGGGCGTTTATTCAATGAAGTTAATCTCGCGAAATTTAATCTCACGACAGTAGTACTTCGTACATATTTCCCAAGGAAGACCGAATCATATTAAGAGCCCGCATCTTTTACCCTCCGGGCAGGCCAATCTCACTACATCGACTTCGTAGTGGCTCAATCGCTGTAGTTTACTACAGCTCATGATCCACTCCTTGTCGCTGCAGCAACCTTGGCCCGTAAATAAGTTAGATAAAGTAAAGAAATTTGGATAATCGGGGCGGTGGGATTCGAACCCACGACCCCAGCGTCCCGAACGCTGTGCGCTACCAGGCTGCGCTACGCCCCGAATTTCCGTTATTATAGCGGTATCGTAACAAGGAGTAAAGAGGGAGGATGACTGACAAGATACGACAAAAAGCGACATAATGCGACATTTCACCCATTTCTGTAGACAACAGTCCCGCTAAAACATAGGTGTGAGGAGCGGGTTGGAGAAAGGTTCAAAAAAGGCGCGGATAGTGTCTGCATGAGGGGGGCGGGAGCATCAAGGGACTTGGATGAGGTTGTATTCCGTTGTCCCGAGTCCGATACTTTCGGCATGCGTCAGCTGGGTCGACCAGTCGAAATCATAAAGTTCTCTCACGATGTCACGGCCGGCATCGCGGTTGAGAAGATCGACCGAGGCTTTGTCAACAGCCACCGGATCTAGGGATGCGAGTATCCCGATATCCGGATGTATTGCAGGTGAATCCTTGCTCATGCAGTCGCAGTCTTTGGTCATCTTAATCAAATAATTGAGATACCCGGCTTTACCGGTAAAGAGAGAATGCACGCTGTAGGCATATTCCGCCATTTTTTCTTGTATCCGCACATTGTCATAATCCCAGTTATGCTTCACCGCCCCCTGGGGGCAGACCACCAAACATTCGCCGCATCCGATACATTTTTCCTTTAAAATAAAAGCCTTCGTTTCCTGCTCGACAATAGCGCTTTCAGGACAATAATCAAAACAGACACCACACAAAGTACAAACATCGGCATTAATCCAAGGCTGCACGTCAGCATGCTGTTCCAGCTTTCCCGCACGGGAAGCACAGCCCATCCCCAGGTTTTTCAAGGCCGCTCCAAAACCACTGAGGAGGTGACCGGTAAAATGACTGAGACAGAGAAGAACATCGGTATTCAAGAAAGCGGACGCGATCTTGGCCTCTTTGATTCGCGGCAGATTGACCGGCACAGAATCGCTGTTCCGGCCAATGAGGCCATCGGCAATAAAGACAGGGATCCCCAGCCGACTTTGCCTAAATCCATGCCCAAAAGCCAGTTGAGCATGTTCGATAGCATTTGACCTTTTGCCAAGATAAAGTGTGTTGGTATCCGTAAAAAATGCGCGTGCTGTCTTCTTTTTGATCTGCTCGACCACCAAGGAAAGCCAAGCGGGTTTGATATAGCCCGTGTTGCCTTTTTCTCCAAAATGCAATTTGAGTGCCACAAAATCATTACGTTTGATCTTTTCCTGGATATCAAGTGCAAGATAGGCCTGCTCGCTTTTAACAGCCAGCGTTGAAGTATGCTCTGATTCAGAAACAGGAATGAAATATACTGGGCTTTTCATGTTTTTCCTGGGGTTAGTCTGCCGACAATACCTTTTCAGCCGCTTTCAGCCCTGTGCCAGATTCGAATCGATAATCTAGGGAAGCCAACGTGTCTTCCAAAGCTGAGACAGCAAACCTTACCTGCGAAAAAGAAAGATTCCCCATATGTCCCATACGAAAGACCTTGCCGGCAACCGGACCCAATCCCCCAGCTACCACCACGCCTTTCCCAAACAATGTTTTTCGGAAGGAGATATCCTCGATCCCTTCTGGGTAAAATACGATCGAAAGTGTGTCCGCCAGAAAAGGCTCTTGGGTGAAAAAGCTAAAACCCAGAGCGGAAAGAGCAGCCCGGAAAACACGCGCGATCTTCTCATGTCGCAGAAAACGTTCTTCTATGCCCTCTTCCAATATGATCCTGGTTCCTTCAAAAAAAGCCCTGATCTCATTCACACAGGGCGTAGAAAAGTATTTAGAAGGATTTTTCATGATAGGCAGCCATCGCAATATATCAGAGTAATAAGCCGGGATCGAGCCCATGGTTCTGCGCTTTGCCATGGCTTCCTCAGAGAACACCAAGATGGCCAAACCGGGCGGAGTTCCAAAACATTTTTGGGCGGCTGTTAAAATGACGTCCACCCCCCACGGATCCATCCGCTCCTCAATCCCCCCGGTTGCACACACCCCGTCAATGATAAACAGACTCGAGTGCTTACTCACGATATCCGCATAGTCTTTGACCGGAGCACAAGCACCTGTAGCGGTATCCACGTGCGTGCAGACAATCGCGGCATAGGTAGAATCTTTCAGTTTCTGTTCCAGATCTTCAGGCAGCACAGCTCCCCCCCAAGAGCTTTGGAGGATATCATGCTCAATGCCAAAACTCTGACCGATCTGAGCCATTCTTTCTCCAAAATATCCCTGTGAGAGCACCAAATAACGCTCTCCGATCGCGACGGTGTTGAGCAGGGCCATCTCCATAGCAAGGGTTCCTGCCCCAGCCACGATGAACGCTTCCCCTTTTTTGCAAAAAACAATGTTTTTAAGATTGTCCAAAGCTCCCTTCAATTCCTCTATCATAGTTGGACTCACATGAGAAACCGTGGGCAACGAAAGATTTTGGATAATACGAGGATGGACAGGCGTTGGCCCGGGTATAAGCAGGAGTTTTTCTTGTGTCATTAGTGATCCTTTCGATGAAAATCAAGCCGGAAACTATCACGGCAGCAAAATGTCTAAGTGCTCTTGAAGCTGGGGAATGGTGGCCAAGACCTCCACAGAATAATCTTTAAACCGGTCTTTGTCCATGTGTATGATGAAAACATGGTTTATATCAGCAGCCTGAGCAGCTAAAATATCAAAAACAGAATCCCCCACCACACAGCACTCCTCAGCCGCTATCCCCCACTCCTTTAATACTTTCAAAAAGGGTTCTGCCGATGGCTTGCACAACCCGCTCTCGCGAGACATGACCCGATCGAATTCTAAACTGAATTTTTCGAGCAGAAACGAGACATTTTTTTGCGAGTTATTCGAGACCAGAGCGGTTTTGATCCGACGCTGCTGCATAGCTTTCAACAATTTGGGGATCCCTGCCTTTAGTTCCGCTTGTAGGGTGGCCTTCTCTTCGAATCCTTCCAAAACCGCCCATTTTTGAGATTTCTGAGGTTCTGGGAGGTTCTGAATATAAGACAGGATCGGCTTTCCCTGCGTATCCAATTCCGATCTGATCTGAGCCCAATCATAGGGAACATCCACGATCGTTCCATCCATATCGAAGATAATCCCTTTAATTTTCATTTCTTAACTTGGCCGACCTCAAAAAGTGGCTCTCCTTTGTTGGCTGGGGGGGTGTTGAGAATGTAAAGCAAAATGCCGGTAAAGGGAGCTCGGTATTCACGACAGATCTCTCCGAGATAATCCGTAACATACCCCACTTTTTCTCCCTCCTTGACATAGTATCCCATCTCGGTCAGCGGATAGAAGAGGCCATCACAATCGGAGTAGATCACCTCGTATTTATCGATCCAGATCGGTTCTTTCACTATTTTCGGTTCACCCGGAATCATACGGAAAAGACGCATGACACCTAGGATCCCCTGAATATTCCGAACAATGGATTCCTCATCCGTGTTCCCCAGATAGCCTGATTCCGTGGTGATCGCCGGTTTGGAATGGAGAACAGCTGTATTTCCCAAATATTTAGAGGCCGTGACATCTTTGGACCGGGTTTCATCGATGATAATGTGCTTGATACCGAAGGCCAGGACCATCTGTTTGCTGAGATCATCCAGTTTTTTGTTCCCACTGAGCATCCAATAACAATATGGGATCAACGCCTCGTTTCCATCCCCACAGTGCAGATCGATCAAAGCATCACACTTCTTTACCACCTCTTCGACCAAAACGAATGCAATCCTCTCTGCTTGGCTTCCTTCAGGATTTCCCGGAAAAACTCGGTTAAGATTCTTCCAGTCGTAGGGATTGTAGTATATGATCCGTTTCTGAAATCCGGGAAGATTGGCCACATGCACCAAAATCAACGTCCCTGACAGGTCTTTGGATTTTAAGAGTTTTTTTAATCGGTAGAGAGAGAGAATGGGAGGATATTCGTAGCCATGGACTCCTGCCACCAAGGCCAATGTTTTGCCCTTGACAGCACCATTGAGCACAGTTATAGGGATAAAACAATCACCCTCCTCTTCCACCTTAACCGTTAAATACCCTGACCTCATCTCTCCCGGCAAAACATTCATGTCGCCGATCATAAAACTCTCGTTAGCCTCTTGAGCCACACCTTCTGTACTCAGGCAAAAAATCAAACATAGAGCCACTACCAAGAATATATAATCCTGTTTTGACATAACGCTTCCCTCCTTGAAATGTGTGAGCACCGTCTCATCTTACTCAAATATTAGACATGAGTCTATCGATCAAGGCGATGAGCCTATTTTCTACCGATAATTGCTGTGTTCTCCCTTTACAATTTATGGGGCTTAGAAGAGTGGGAAATGGGGAGGCTTCCATGGCCTGATTGTAGTTTGACGGGGAAAGAGAGACTTTGATATAATGCTCCAAACTAAATGAAAATAATGCGGGAGGTCTTGCTATGGGAAAAGTCTTAGCTATCCTTTTTGGATTGATCACCATGGTTGCAGGGGTTTTCTTGGTCTTGTTCATCTGGGGTCCCCTGGTCCTGGATCTCATATTCGCCTGTATTCCGCTTATTCTATTCTTTGGAGGCCTTATTGCTTTTGTGGCGGGGATCAGCAGCATGAAAGATGCTGTGCGTGCCAAAGCTCTTGAAGCGGAAGCAGAAGCAGAATTTGGAGACGAACAGGCCGATTTAGAATAATCCTTAGCCCGATCACCCTCTGCCTTGACTTGACATGCATATTTGTAATTTGTAATATGTAACTAAATTACAAATTTCAGGAGTACGTTATTATGGCAGACAAAATGAAAGACAAGTCGGAAGCACAGAAAAATCCGGACACGCAAGAAAAGAGTAAACAAAGCACTCTTGATGAAATCGGCAACCAGGTCGAAAAATTCGCCGCAAAAACAGCGGAGTCGATAAGAAAGGTGATCGAAAAAGCCCTGGCCTCCCGCAATACAGTTATGACGATCCGTGTGAATGATGAAAGCAATATTAAGATGAACATGCTGGTCGATGCAGGTTTTTTCAAGAGCCGTTCCGAAAGCGCGGCTTTTCTCATTCAGGAGGGCATTAGGCGACGAGAAGATCTCTTTGTTAAGATCGAGGGGAAACTAAAAAAAATGGACAAGCTCCGCAGCGAGATCAGGACTATTGTGGCCTCTGAAATGGAAAACCCAGATAGTTCAGATTGATCAGCCAAGATGCAAATGAGGCGGCTTTGTGCTAGAATCGGGGCGTGGGAAACGCCCTGGCCATACTGCTGATATTTGGATCTCTTCAACTCTCTGTATCCACGCAGAGCATTGAAAGAGCCTTTCTTCAGAACAATCCCAAAATCCTGTACTCCTTTCTCCCTAAAAACGAATCCATAAAACTTACCTTTCCCGATCCCATAGCCTTTTCCGATCAGATTTCCAACCAACAGACCTATTTTTTCTTTAAAAAGATATTTTCCACCTATTCTACTTTTGAGTTTTATCCAACCCGCCCAGAAGAGTCTCACGCAGAGACCAAATATATATTTAAGGCAAGGTGGTCATTCCAGGATAAAAGAAACAATAAATATGTCTTTCACATATTCTTTTACTTTATCCAGAGCTCTCCAGGAAATGGCGAGAAGCCCATCTGGAGTATCGTGGAGATCAGAGCGGAAAAAGTGTGAGCTTCCTCATCAAATCATCAGAAAAAAATTTCCTTTTTTACGCATTCGTCGCCTGCCTGCTGCTTTCATCGCTCTCGTTGCTTATCTCCTGGGTGGGTCTCCCTCTCTTTTCCTCCAACTACTATGAAAAAAGCCTGAATCAACTTCGAAGCCAGACGGATTCTCTCAAACAGGAGTTTTCCGAGATTATTCAAGAGCTGGCAGTGCAACACCAAACCCTGTCACAATCACAGGTCCCCACTTCCACTAAAGAGCGGTTTGAATTCCTGAAAGGATTTTGTCCCCAACCAGAATCTGAGGGCTTCGCTTATTATGATGAGTATGGCGACCTGGAACTGTGGTATGGCCAGATCGTCGACATCCGCACCGTCTTTGGTACGATGGCGAGTGAGTCTTCCTTTGTCGAACAAAAATCATCCATATTGATCCGACATAAGGCCAGCGTATTTCTAGTTTCTTTCCAAGAACTCAGCTCAGGTGCTTACGTGGTTTTCTACAGACTTGTGGCCTTTTTACCCCAATTCAAAGCCCACTACCTGAAGGATGTCCATTTGATGCCCCAAGTGATGTCGGCTAGCTGCGATATCGACTATCAGGATTTTCGTGAAGATGCTTCGGGTACCGAAAAATTTTTCACGCGTCATGAGGATGAATACATCGGACAACCCCGATTGCAGGATGACATCTTAACCCTTTTCTTTCCCCTGCGGAATGAAAATAATCGCTTGATGGCTACGGTCACCTTGAGGTCGCTTTCGCTCCCCGCGAAGCTGGCCCTTCAGAAGGATAACATTTTTCTTTCATTCCACTTCTTTTTTGGCATGGCCTTGGTCTTTTTGTTGATCACGATTACGCGTTCTACAGCGTTTAAACAGGCCAGAAATTTCTGGCTATCCTTGTTGCCGATCTTAATCCTGATCGGGATCAGATGTCTTTTCTTAACATTCAGTGGATTGGAAAATATTCAGTCTTGGGCTGCGTTCTCTCCCATGGGAGCCAGCTTTATCCCGGCATGGAGTCTGACCAAATCACCGGCTGATATATTCCTTACCTCTCTCTTTTTATTCCTGGTCATCCTGTACCTCACTGTTTATCTCTTCAAGGTTCCGAGGAAACCAATCTCAGCTTCAAATCAGGCTCTTTCTTTGGTTCTCAGCTGCGGCTTTTTCACGTGCGGCCTGGGTTTGATGTGGCTGCTGCACAAGGTTCTGCTCCTCTTTGTATTCCACTCTCGCTTCAACCTCCTGCAACTTTCTTCACACCTTCCCTACCTATTGGTGCAAACAAGTATTTTCCTTTTCTTCATAACCCTGCTCATGATAATCTATGCTGGATTCCGCCTCCTCTTCCCCCATCCCCCGAACATACGCCGCGTACTCATCCCGTTTCTTCCCTTGTTCATGGTTTATGTGCTGATCTTACGCTACGAAATAAATCTGCTCACTCTGATCCTGCAGGGCACGGTTCTTCTGTTTGTGATGACAGCCTCCTTTTTCAGCAATTTCCCCAAAAACAAACAGATCGCCTTTGCAGCATTCTTTTGTACCGTGTTTTTGGTATTTTTAACGCTCGTACAGGCAACTGCTGAAAAAAACCGCTCCCTTCTTCAAAATTCCCTTAAAAATACCATCATCTCGCAACAAGACTGGGGGTTGTTCCTCCTCCAACAGTCATTCCTTGAGATCGAAAAAAGGGAGGATCGGATCGTCTCTCTCTTTCTTGATCCCAAAAGATCGAACTTAGCTGACGAGCTGTGGCGAAACACACTGCTGGCTAAACTGAACTGGAACTCCAGCCTAGAGATCATCTCTTCTGATGACCGGCTGCTATCACGCTTTGCTCTGAATATACCCGAACCTTACCGACCACAATTGGAACTCTCTCCCAGTTCAGACTGGACCATTCGATCCCAAAATATCACCTATTGGAGAAAGGAAAAAGATTTCCTTATCGCTCACAAAGACTGGAGCATTGAGGATACCTTCATCGGAAGAATGGTCATCTCGTTGTCCGTGGATTATGAGACGCTGCCGTTTTTATATTCCGCCACTCCCTATTTCGAACTCCTGCGGATTGCGTCCTATCCCTCCCTCAACCAGATCGACCTGAGGTTTGCGATATTTGACCCTGAAGGAAGACTGCTATTCAATCCCAATGATCTCTCCTCGGGAATCTCAGAAACTCTGCTTGCTGAGATCACATCAGCTGATAGCCACCTTTGGAGATCATTCTCCGACAGAGATAATTTATATCAAGCCTTGTTCTTTAATTATAAGAACCGGGTTTATGCAATTCTGCTGCCTAAAAAAACCTTTCTGAACAACGCCGTCGAGTTTTTAAAACTGTTTTTCTTGTACTCATCGGCTCTGATAATTTTGCTGGCCTTCTTCAGACTATCTTCTCAAAATAAAACAGAAAAATTCCCGTTCTGGTCCTTCGCCGGCCGGGTGTATATCTCCTTCGTTGCCATTGCCCTTATCCCCCTATTTCTGTTCACTGTCTCCACCCGAAACTTCCTCTCCACCATTTTTTCACAGAAGGTGACGGAAGAGGCCGAATCACAGGCGAATTTTGCTCACCGCGCCCTTGAAAATTTTCTCGTACTTCAACAGGAAGAGCAGGTATCCCTCACGATCCCTCCTGACTATCTCGTGTACTGGATCAGTTCAACCATCAACAACGATGTTAATCTCTACCTGGATGGCCGCATCGCTTCTTCCAGTCACCTCGAGTTTTTTGATTATGGATTGCTGCCGGAGTTGATAAATGGGGAAATCTTTTACAAGATCCAATACGAGAACAATCCCTTCTATACCCAAACACAGAGCATCGGAGACTATTCTTTCCACACCTTGACTGTCCCCTACTATTTCCAAGACAATTTTTTACTGATATCGCTGCCCTTCCCCCTGGAAGAACAGGAGATATCTCAGTCCGTTTCCGATCTTCTCGAGTTTTTGATATTTATTTCAGCCTTTTTTATCTTCATCGTTCTACTTTTTGCTCGAGCTGCAGGAGGAACGATCATCTCGCCTATACGCAAGCTTGTGGCAGGAACCAAAGAGGTCAGCCTGGGGAATCTGGAAATAACCATCCCCTACCGCCACAAGGATGAGATGAAGACTCTGATCGAGGGCTTCAATGCCATGGTAAAAAGCTTGAAAAAGCACCAGCAGGAGATCGCTGAACTGGGGAAAAAAGTGGCTTGGGCAGAAATGGCAAGAAAAGTGGCCCATGATATAAAGAATCCCCTCACACCTATTCAATTATCGGCAGAACACCTGCTTCGCGTTTATGAGGACGCTCCAGAAGAGTTTGACAAAGCACTGCAGGAATCCACTTCCTACATAGTGAAAGAAGTAGAAAACCTAAGGAAAATCGCCCAGGAATTTCTTGAGACCTCAAAAGAAACAAAAATGCAGCAAACCGAGTTCGACCTCAAAGCCCTCATTCAAGAAACCGTTGATCCCTATCGGAAAGTCCTGGAAAAAAGGATCATGATCTCAGATAATTACTCAGGAGACAGTTTCCGCTTCGTTGGCGACCGCGAGAAGGTCAAAATCGTGCTCCGCAACATCCTGACCAACGCCATCGAATCCATAGTGGGTTCGGGTCGGATAGATATCAAAGCCACTTCCGCTGAATCGGCGATCGACTTGGAAATCGTCGACACCGGCAGCGGCCTAGAAAAGGAAATGTTGGACAGGATATTCGATCCCTATTTCTCCACAAAAGATGCAGGCACAGGTTTAGGATTGCCCATTGCCAAGAAGATCATTGCAGATCATGGCGGCAGCATCCAGGCCGGCATCAATCATCCGCAGGGGCTGCGGATTCAAATAACCCTCCCCAAAACCCACCCCTGAATTATTCATAAATTATGCCGAAACATTCAAATTTTAGAAACCCCTATTGTATATTTTCGGCATCTTTCACCCTTCGGGCGAGTCGATCTCAGCACATCGACTGCCTCGTGGCCCAATCGCTGTAGTTGACTACA
>JAUWSR010000241.1 GCA_030609975.1 Acidobacteriota bacterium
ATCGCGGAGCAGAGAGATCAAGTCATCCAGGCTGCGGGAAATCTCCTGCATCTGGACATCGAAGTTCTGCACAGCGCGGGATGTATCTCGGATGCTTTGATCCAAAGTGGTTTTGTTGCGCGTACTGAAATCCTTGAGTTCAGCAGAAAAAGCGGTGATGTTCTGCAGAATGTCCCGGATATTGGTCTTGGTATCATCTGTGCCGATCAGTTCCCGCAGCATACGGCTGGTCTCCTGGATTTCCTCCCCGACCGCTGCCAGCGTTTCCCCGACCTGGTCAATTCCCGTGGGAGGCAGGGACATGAGCGTCCCGCCCGGTTGAATATAAATATCCCCCCGTCCCGGAATGATCTCGATGTATTTTTGTCCCAGGATACCCAGGCCGGCCAGCAAGGCTTTGGCATCGGTGCGAATCTTGTGTTTGGGCTCAATCGCCAGGACGACTTCCGCCTGGCTGCCTTTGAGACGGACATCTTTGACATATCCGATCTTGACCCCGGCCAGGCGTGCCGGGACCTGCCGTTCCAACCCGGCTGCGGAGTCAAAGTATATCAAGACATCATACCCGGGCTTGCGGATCAAGTTGCCGATATCACCAACAACAAGGATGAATACCGCCATGATGATCGAGGCAAGCACTAAAAATATACCGATTCTAGTTTCGCGTTTCATCGTTCTTTTCCTAAATATCTAAAAAATAAACTTACCATTCTTTTATGGGGCCCTCAGCATGTCCATGGATGAACTGCTGCACGATCTCATTCGAGGATTGCTGGATATTCTGGGGCGAACCCGTTTCAATGATCTCTCCATTATAGAGCATGGCTATCCGGTCAGCAACTTTGTAGGCACTGACCATATCATGGGTGATGACCACCGAGGTCACTTTTAATTCCTGCTGCATCCGCAGGATCAGATCGTTGATAGCATCCGCCCGGATGGGATCGATCCCGGTTGAGGGCTCATCATAAAGGATGATCTCCGGACGGTAGGCGATGGCCCGAGCCAGGCCCACTCTTTTTTTCATGCCGCCGCTTAGCTCATGGGGCATGAGATCCTCAATCCCTCTCAGGCCTACCAGATCCAGGCTTTCGGTCACGATCTTTCTGATCTCCTGGGGAGTGTGGTCACGATACCGCTCAACACCAAAACTTACATTCTCTGCTACTGTCAGGGAATCAAAAAGCGCCGCCGCTTGAAAGAGTAGCCCGAATTTTCGGCGGATATCGTAGAACTCCTTCAGGGTCAAGCAGCATATATCCACCCCATCGATAATGATCTTCCCGCTGTCGGGTTTTACCAAGCCGATCATATGTTTGATTAGAACGCTTTTTCCGGAACCGCTCTGTCCGATCACGGCCATGGTCTCACCTTTATCAACATCCAGGTTGAGGCCTCGCAGGACCTTCTTGTCCCCAAAGGATTTATACAGTTCTTCCATGTGGATCATATGTTTAAATCTCCCGGGAGGGCCTTGCTGATAAAAAAGTTCAGGATCAAGACCAAGATTGCGGCGATCACCATGGTCCGGGTGGTAGCCCGGCCGACACCCTCGGCACCGCCCTGTGTTTTCAGCCCCTGCCAGCATCCGATCTGGGCGATCACCACACCATACACCCCACCTTTGATCATACCGGTCACAACATCCCAAACTTCGACGTACAGAAGCGTGTTTTTCATATAGATATAGGCATTCACACCCATGAGCAGGTTAAAGGCGAAGGCACAGATGATCCCGATAATATCGCCAAACAGGATCAGCGCCGGCAGCATAACCAGGGCGGCTAAAGTTCTGGGAACGACCAGGTAGCGGATGGGATCTGCTCCTAAACTAAAGAGGGCGTCCACCTGCTCGGTGATCTTCATGGTGCCGATCTCGGCTGCCATAGCCGAGCCCACACGCCCGGAGATCATCAGGCCTACCAAGATAGGGATGAGCTCTTTGGTCAGGCCGAGGGTGATGATCGCTCCACTGTAGGCTTCAGAGCCGCTTCCGATAAATTCGTAAAAACCGGTATAGGTTTGAAAGCCGAACACCAGGCCTCCAAAGGCCGCGGTTATTGCCACTACGGGGAGAGAGCGCACTCCGATCTCATCCATCTGCTGGATGAATATTCTTTTCTCTCTAGGCTTACGCAAAAGATTTTTAAGCGTTTGAATAAAGAGAATCCCAAGCTCACCGGCTTGCTCAAAAAATCTCAATATGGCAGGGGGGGATGAAGAAGAGGACATCTTTATTCTTCCAGAGAATAGAACTCTCGATCATTAAAACATGCGAATTTATTCAAGAAGGCCAATGATATTTTTCCTGTGGGGCCATTTCTCTGCTTGGCAACGGCGACATCGGCAATACCTTTGACGGTTTCATCCTCCGGCCGGTAGAATTCTTCGCGGTAGATAAAGATCACGACATCGGCATCCTGTTCGATGGCACCCGATTCACGGAGGTCTGAAAGTTGAGGGATAGGACGTGCCCGACCTTTTTCCGGAGCTCGGCTTAGCTGCGAAATACCCACCACCGGCATCTGAAGTTCCTTGGCCAGCTCTTTTAACGATCTGGAGATATAGGAGATCTCTTGCTGGCGGTTCTCGTACCGGGTCCCGGCACGCATCAACTGCATGTAATCGACAAACATGATATCCAGATGCGCTTCCATCTTCAGCCGCCTGGCCTTGGCCTTCATTTCGATCACCGAAAGAGCCGGAGTTTCATCCACATAGATCTTGGATCCAGCGATGACGTCCGCCGCCTTACGCAGACGCTGATAGTCCCCATCCCCGATATACCCTGTCCGGACTTTGTGAAGGTCGACATGGGCCTCAGAACAGAGCAGGCGCATAGCAAGCTGCTCCTTGGACATCTCCAAAGAAAAGAATCCAACCGAATAATCCGTAGTCACTCCCACATGCTGAGAGATGTTCAGACAAAGTGCCGTCTTCCCCATGGAGGGGCGTGCCGCCACCACAATAAACTCCGATGCATGAAAACCGGCCGTCAAAGCATCCAGATCCCGGAATCCGGAGGGGACTCCGGTCACCGCTTCCTTGCGTTCCCGCAGCATGTCCACGGTGTTGAGCAACGGTCCGGTTAGATCCTGCATGGACACGAAGCCAGGTCTGACTCGCTGTTCGGCCACATCGATAATAGCAGCCTGAGCTTCCTCCAGGAGCTGATCGGCATCGTCCTTTTGTTCATAGCTCGAAGAGATGATCTTGGCAGAGGAGGCGATCAGTTTCCGCAGCAGCGCCTTTTCCTTAAGGATACGGGCATGGTATTCGATGTTCAGGCTTTTGGGGACCCCGTCCATGAGTGAGGCGATATAGGCAGCCCCGCCCACTTCTTCTAGGTGACCGGCTTTTTGTAGCTCATCGGTCAGGGTTAAAAGATCCATGGGAAGGCTTTTGTCCACCAGGACGATCATCCGCTCTAGGATCAAGCGGTTGGCGTCTTTGTAAAAGTCCTCGGGCGAGATGAGAGAAAGCACAACGTTGAGGCTCCTGTTGTTGACCAAGATCCCTCCCAACACAGTCTTTTCGGTTTCCGGACTATGCGGGGGAGTCTTCTTCAAGAACATCAAGTCAAGTTCCATCTTTCCCGACTTCCCTTAATATTTAGATGTGCTTAAGCAGCAGGCGATCTGCCACTCAAGCCTGAGATTAATTTTTATCACATGTTCAACGTAATAAGAAAGCCTTTTCTGCAGATCCGTGAATCTATTCGTCTTTTTTGTCTGGAGTTTCAGATCCCTCAGACTTCTCGGTCGCTTCCGCTTCAGGAGCAGTCTCCGATATCACTTCGAGGGGAACTTCCGTGCTGTTTTTGTCTTCAGGGTCCTGAACTTCATTTATCGGTTCTGGTTCCGGCGTTGGCTCTTCTGGGACAACAGGAGGTTCTTCTTTTTTCTCTTCAGCTTCACCTTCCTCTAAAACGGCTCCCTCTTTGTTCACCTCAAGCTTGATCTCAGCTCTCTCATCATGAAAAACTTTGATGGGGATGGTGTAATTCCCAAGACGTTTGATCGGCTCGTCCAGCAGGATTTTCTTTTTTTCGATCTCCATACCCAGAGCAGTCAACGCATCTCGGATATCAGCAACGCTGACCGATCCGAAAATGGCATCCTTCTCCCCGGCCTTCCTTTCAAAAGTCAAGGTGGTGTCATTAAGCCTGTCGATCAACGACTTAAAGGTGGCTATATCTTTTTCCAGCCCTTTTCGCAGAGCTTTTTGCACCATTTCGATCATCTTGGTGTTTGTCGAAGTCACTTCCAGCGCGATCTTCTTGGGTATCAAATAATTTCTGCCATATCCAGGCGCAACTCGGATGATATCACCTTTTTTCCCCAGATCTTCGATGCTTTCTTTTAAAATAATTTTCATCGTTCTTCCCTTTATTCCAGTCTGGATTTAATCGGCAATATAGGGCAACAATGCCAACGTTCTTGCTCTTTTAATGGCCGTTGTCAGCTTGCGCTGATGGTAGGCACAGGTCCCCGTGATACGCCGTGGTGAAATCTTTCCTCTTTCCGGGACATATTTTCTGAGGATGTCCACTTTCTTATAATCGATATCTTTGATATTCCTCTCGCAGAAACGACAGACCTTCCTTTTCGGGGGGAAAAATCTTCGGGAAGATCCTCTCTCTCTTGGGCTTCTTCTACCATATTCCGCCATTTTATTCCTCCTTCTTTTCACCCTTCTTCGGCTTTTCTTCCTTTTCGTCTACCTTTTTCTCGTCTGGAGTTTCGTCACTGTTATCGGTTTTTTCTGCTTCCGTTTTAGCTTCTTTTCCCACTTCCTTTTTTGGTTTTTCTTCTTTTTCCGCTTTTTTCTTCTTGGTTTTCTTTACTTCCTGTTCTTCCTTTACTTCCTTCTCTTCTTTTTCTTCTACTTTCTCTGCTTTTTCCGCTATCTCTTCTTTGTCATTGCGAACGACCGAAGGGAGCGAAGCAACCTCATCTACCACTTTTTCTGCTACTGTTTCTTCTACTACGGTCTCTTCTATTATTGCTTTTTCTTCAGCTTTTTCTACTTTCTCTTTTACTTCTTTGACTTCACTCTTATCTTCCTTCTCGGAAATTTCCTCGGCTTTTACAACGGCATCTGCCTTAGGAACAGGCACATCTTGAGGGGCTTCTATCTTGGGGGCCGGCTCTTCCTGGGGAAGTTCCTTTTTTTCTATGGGGGGGGCTTCGGTAGCCGGTACCACAGGGGCTTCCCGCGGTGCCTCCCGGGGTGCGCGCCTTTCGTGCCTTTCGTACCTTTCGCGTCTTTCCACTCTGGGCTCGGTCAGGGGTGGAGCAACACGTTTCTTGCGGGGCTTCACGTTCTCTTCCTGCCTGACGGTTAGATAGCGCAGGATTTTCTCGTTCTGCTTGGAAAGCCTCTCCAGCTCAGCGGGGACTTCGGGGCCGCTGTTGTACAGGAAGAAAACATAAAAAGCCGCATCGAACTTCTGGATCAGGTAGGCCGTTCTGCGTTTACCCCATTTGTCGATATTGACCATCTTGCCCTTTTTTTTGGACACGACTTCGGACATCTGTTGAATCAGCTGTTCAGTTTCATCTTCAGGAAGGTTTGGGGCAATAAGGAACGCGGTTTCGTAAAGTCTCATGGATGCCTCCTTATGGCTCTAAAGCTCCTTCTCTCAGGTGGAAGGAACAAGGAGCGCTGTGATTAAAATTTTTAAAACAGCATCATATCCAAAAACCCCCAAATAGTCAAATGGCAAACTGAATAAGTAAGCATCCGCCGTGATGATACCAGAATTTGGGGATGGCTTTGCTCCAGTCGAATTTTAACGGACTAATCCTCTCTTGTCTGGATTATTCACGTGCCGAGGTTGGTGCAGCGACAAGGATGTGGTTCATGAGCTGTAGTCATCTACAGCGATTGGACCACGACGCAGTTGAAGTGCCGAGATCGGTTCGCCCGAAGGCTAAAGAATCTCGACATTTGAATTTTGG
>JAUWSR010000111.1 GCA_030609975.1 Acidobacteriota bacterium
AAAGAAGACGAGAAGTTTCAGGAAGCCGTAGAAAAATATCTCGATGCTTTCTGGAAATTCTATCCCACCGCTGCCACTCTGGAAGGCTTTCATAAATACGACAACAAATTGGAAGACCTCAGCAGCAAGAACATCGAAAAGCGCCACAACGAGCTGGACGAGCTCAACCAGGAATTTGTGGCTAAAGTGGACAGATTTGCGCTCAGCCCCGAACTCCAGATCGACCATGAGATCATGGTCGAGGCTTTGGACATGGAGCTCATCCGTCACGAGGCCGTGGTTCCTTGGGCTTACAACCCTCTTTTTTATAACGACATCTTTAGCAATTGTATCCAGAGTTTGCTGACAGGTGACTTTGCCACTCCTGAAGAACGGGCGAAAAATGCGTCCGCCCGGCTTAAAAGCATGGAGAAACTGGTCAAACAAGCCAAGGAAAGCCTGCAAACTCCTGCTCAGATCTACACCGAAACCGCCATTGAGCAGTTCAAGGGCATTATGGATTTCTATAAGCTGGCGCTGCCCGGGCTGATAAGCGAAGCTCCTGCCTCCCAGAAGACAAAGCTGAATGAAAATATGGTCAAAGCCGTGGCTGCACTGGAAGACTATCAGAATTTCCTCCAGAATGAACTGCTGCCCAAATCCTCAGGCAATTTCCGGTTGGGCGGGGCACACACCCGGATGCTCCGAATCCTCCTCAAAAGTGACCTGTCTATTCAGGAGATCATCGCCCGGGCAACAGCGGATGAAAAGAACATTCGCCGGGATATGGTTCTTGTCTGTGCCCCCTTCTACAAGATCATGGATCCGCCCTTTGATATGGACAATCCTCCTGCAAACCTGTCAGAAGACCAGTACATCAATGCTGTCATCTCCCACGTCCTGGGAAAGATGAATGAGGATCATGTCAGCAAAGATGAGTTTTTTCAGATGCTGGAGAATCAAAAGGAACAGATCAAAAACTTCTTCCAGGAAAGAGGGATCATCGAGATTCCTGATGTGGATATCAAGCTCAAGGCCGTGCCTGTCACAGAGAGAGGTTATTCCTTCACCCGATTCATCCGGCCAGGCGCTTATCATACTTCCGATGAATACACCTTAGAAATCGGCGTATTAGCGGATGAAGTTACCGATTCAGATCTCCAATTTATTTTGAAAGAATACAACAATTACTTCATACCCTTTTGGGTGATGCGCAACGTGTTCCCAGGTGAATTTGTTCCCTATTATATCTCCAACCAAAACACAACTTCGTTGGTGAGGAAACTCAACCCCAATATGCCCATGATCAAGGGATGGCCGGTGTTCGTAGAAGAGATGATGATCAAATCCGGTTTCGGAAACTATGACCTGAGACTGCGTCTTAACCAGCTCAAATACCTGCTCAAAGCCGCCATGGATTTAAAGATCGAACTAAACATTCACCAAGGGGGGATGACAGAAGACCAGGCAATTGCCTACATGACGCGGATGGGATTCCAGAACGAAGTTGAAGCCAAACAGAATTGGGACAATATCTGCCTCTACCCAGGTGATGCTATTTTCACCTACGTGGGACTGCAGGAATTCTTGGATATGGAAAAAGCCTACCGACAGAAAATGGGAGATTCCTACAGCAGAAAGGAATTTCTCAAAAAGGTCCTCAGCTTTGGTAACCTTCCTCTCCGTCATCTCACGAAAAAGATGAACGAATAGCTGGAAATCCATTCCAAATATATCGCAATTATGATGGGTCCGTTTTCCGAACGGGCCTCTTTGTGAAACAACAATGTTAGTCGATTCACACGCCCACCTCAGCATGGATGCTTTCAACGATGACCGGGAAGAGGTCATTCAACGGGCGTTTCAATCAGGAATTCAGGCAATTCTCTGTCCCGGAGAGGTGACCGAAGCAGAGAACCTGACCAGAACTTTGAGTCTTGCAGAACATTATCCCAACATCATCGCCTCTGCTGGAATACATCCCCACCAAGCCAAGGATTTTTCAGAAGACGCCCTGAGGACAATCGCAGGGCTGGCAAAAAAAGGGCTCATTCATGCCATAGGTGAGATCGGCCTGGATTTCCACTATAACTTTTCATCTGCAGAAACACAGATCGAAACCTTTCGACACCAGCTGCGTTTGGCAGAAAATCTAAAGCTTCCCGTGATCATTCACAGCCGTCTGGCCGAAGAGGCCGTCGCCCAGGCACTGGCTCAAGAAAACTTTACTCAAGGCGGCGTCTTACACTGCTTCACCGAAAGTTTTGATTTTGCACAGAACATGCTCGAACACAACTTCTACATTTCGTTTTCCGGGATCGTCACCTTTCCCAACGCGCTTGCAATTCGTGAAACCGCCAGAAAACTTCCTCTTGAGAAAATTCTGGTTGAAACGGACTCTCCCTATCTGACTCCGGTTCCCCACAGAGGCAAGATCAAACGAAACGAACCCTGGCTGGTCAAAGAAACCGCTCGGTTCTTAGCTGACATAAAACAACTTTCTGAGGCCGAATTCGCGCGTGCCACCACACAAAACTTCGAGGCTTGTTTTATGTTTGAAATTAAGAATCTATGATGTTAAAATACCCCCCGGATAAAATGGATATAGGAACAAACTGAGCACAATGGAGAAGCAGGACCAGGAATTTATAAACAAACACCTTGGTGAAAGCCGCCCTCTGCAGGCGCTCTACCAGAACATCCAAGAAGATATGGATAAGGTGGAGACAACCCTTAAGATTTTCACAGACTCCCCGAACAAAATCATTTCCGAGATCAGCGGCTATCTTTTTCAAAGGTCAGGAAAAAGGATCAGGCCGGCCCTGGTCATGCTTTGTTCCAAGCTATTCGGTTATCAGGGAGAAGAACACATCCTGCTGTCCGCCCTGATTGAGACCATTCACACGGCCAGCTTGCTCCACGATGATATCATTGATAACTCCGATACACGCCGAGGAAGGGACACCGTCCATACGCGTTGGGGACCGAATATCACAGTCCTCCTGGGAGATTATCTTTATATCAAAACCATCGCTCTCTCCCTGAATAGTTCCCGTCAGGAATTCATTCAAATCCTGACCGATGTTTCCGCCCGGATGATCGAAGGCGAACTCCACGAGTACTATGTAAGCGGCAACCTCGACCTCCAAGAGGAAGAATACCTGGATATCATTGACAAAAAAACCGCTGCCCTTTTTTCCGCTTCCTGTCATATTGGGGCGCTCTTGGGCGATGCCTCGCAAGCCGAACAAAAAGCGCTGGCTGAATACGGGACCAGCATTGGAATGTCTTTCCAGATCATTGACGACCTGCTCGATTATTCCGGAAACGCGCAAACTCTGGGAAAACCCGTACTCTCTGACATAACCGAAGGCAGGATAACCCTACCGCTGATCTATACGCTCCAGAACGACGGCCAGCAGAACCGGAAGCGCCTACAAGAGCTGTATAATTCACAAGAGCTGGAAGAATCCGCCAAAGATGAGATACTGCAAATCGTAGGCTCTAATGGCGCCTTGGATTACACCTTTCAGAAAGCTCAGGAATATACACAAAAATCCCAAGAACTTCTCCAGATACTACCGGATACTGTTTACCGAGAGTCCTTGGCTCTGCTTCCCGAGTTTGTTCTCACCCGAAATAAATAGGCACTGCCGCACTTTACACCCGAGCATTCAGAATAAAAATGCTAGAAATCGAAGTAAAGATCAAGATCGATGACGTGGACGCAGTGCGGAGTAGGCTGGAAAAACAGGGAGCTGTCCTCTTCCGTGACCGGCATTATGAAAGCAATACCCTGTATGACTTCCGGGACAGCCTGCTATACTCAAAACAGAATGCGCTCAGGATCAGAGAAAAGAACAAAAAGGGTTTTTTAACCTTTAAAGGTGCAAAACAGAGATCACGCAAGTTCAAGATCAGACAAGAATACGAGACCGAAGTCAAAAACGTTAAGCATCTCCGCAAGATCCTTCAGTCTCTAGGACTGATCCCAGTATTCCAATACCAGAAATATCGTACGGTATATCGAAAAAAAAAGTTATTGATATGTTTGGATGAAACCGCCGTGGGCAATTTCATTGAATTAGAGGGAGATCAAAGCGATATCGTTAGGTTTGCAACTGCCTTGGGTTTTACCAAACAGGATTTCATTAAAGACGACTATATACAGCTTTTAAAACAGACAGGCGACAAAAAAATCTATAAACAGCTTTGAACTACTTTTTAGCTTTTGTACCCTTAGGTTTTTCTTCTTTAGCCTCTTTAGTTTCTTTTGCTTCTTTAGCTTCTTCAGCTTCCTTAGGTTCTTTAGGTTCCTTCTTCTCTTTTTTCTTCGCTACTTTTTTTGCGGCTTTCTTCTTAGGTTTCACTTTAGGTTCAGCGGGCTCCTCTATAGAAAGTGTCAAAGTCGGCTTGCTCGGCAGTTTCGCACTTACGATGAGATCTTCCTCCACTTCGCTGACCTCATCCACAGGGGTTTCGATGAGCTCAAACTCGATCAGGCCCTGTTCCACCTCTTCTTGTGCGATGCGGATCAGATTCTTTGACTCGGAATTTATTTTGGGCTTGGCCCCTTTCAAGAGCTCTTTGGCACGCTTGGCGGCTAGAATGACAAAACGGAATTTGCTATCGATGTCGGCGTAATCTTTCACCTGAAACTATCTCCTTGCTGAATATATCCTGAATTTTCTATATCGCGAATAATCCAGGTTAAATGACTCTTATTTAAGGAAATACCATATCAAAAAACGCCAAACAATTCAATGATTTATGTATCGCCGCTTATTCATCCTGTTTTTTTTGTTTTCCCGTTCATTTTAAGTGAAATTCAATTCCATCTCCGTTGGGACTGTGCTACAATGATTTTTCCCTTTTTCAGGGAAAATGAGCCATGAGTCAAGAATTCGACGTTCCCATTCTAGCTGCACATAGTGAAAGCAGCCGTACAATTTGGGCCATCGGCGGCGGCAAAGGTGGAACCGGGAAAAGTTTTGTAGCCGCGAATCTAGGGATCCTTCTTGCACAGGAAGGCGAGGATGTCGTCCTTATAGATGCAGATCTGGGTGGCCCCAACCTCCACACTTTTTTAGGGATGAAAGAAACCCGCGTCGATCTCGGGCATTTTTTAACCAATCGCATAACCTCCCTAAAAGACGCCGCCATCCCCACTCCCTTTGAGCGCCTTCATTTGGTTAAGGGGACGGAAAGCGTTCTCTTCACAGCCAATTTGAACTATTTTAAAAAACTCAAGCTGATCCGGCATATCAAGACATTCGAGTCCAAACGCGTCATCATCGATATCGGGACCGGATCCGCCTACAACTGTGTCGACTTTTTCCTTCTCTCCAATCCGGGAATCCTGGTGATCAATCCTGAACCAACCTCCATTGAAAATGCCTATTACTTCTTGAAATCCTGCATTATCCGTTTATTAAAAATGTATATCAACCACTACCAGATCCAGGATCTGGTTAAAAAAGTCTCAGAACAGATCCAGGACACCTCGAAATCGATCTACAGCTTCTTAAGCGAGGTCATCTCACAGGATAAATATTACGCCGATCTCCTCTTCAGCGCTCTAAAAAATTTCAAACCCCGCCTTATCATCAACAAAGCTGTAGATGAGCGGGATGAACTACTGGGACAGTCCATCATCAATGTCGTTCAGAAATACCTGGTCATCGAGCTGAATTACCTGGGGGCGATCCCTATGGACGAACGAGTGCCCCACAGCTTAAAAAACCTCTACCCTTACATCTGCAAACACGACAAAACCGAAGTTGCACACTCCTTACGTTCCATCGCAGAAAAACTGGTCAATAGCAAAAGGAGCCCCTCGCTTTTTTAAAACGGGAAGAGCCTTATGAAGCTCAAAAAGATCGAGGATATGAACTTGTATGAGGTCTTAAACCTCATGCCCAGTTGTTCACAGCAGGATATCGAAAAAGCTTATAAGATCGGCACATTCTCATACAAACAAAACTCTATAGCCCACTATGGTTTGGTCTCTGAGGATGAGCGGCTGCTTCACCTGCAGCGCATCGAAGAGGCCTTTAAGACCCTGGGAAATCCCAAGAAACGCAAGCGCTATGATGTCATCATATTCCGCTACAAATCTCAGGCCTACGACAAAGCCTATTACCGCAATGGAACAGAAAAAATGGTTATCGAAGACCTCGATGCCGATTCCCCACCTACTCTCTGGCAAAAACTCAAATCCTTCTTTAAAAAATCCCAAAACTAACATTTGCGCGGGTCATTCACTCGAGTATTAAGGTCGGTTCGCCCGTAAAGGTGTATCTCAGACCGTTTGCTGAACACTCATTTTAGTACTCCTTCACGATATCATCTTCTGTACCGAAGGCTCCATCCGCTCCTGCAGAAGTGAGACGAAAACTGAGATCGTCGATGATCTCGTATTTGATATCCCGCCCCCAGCCGTCCTGCTTCCCGGTGGTCAGAGGAGCCCGTCCAAAGACCTCTTTCAAATTCCGGGGAGTTCGTCCCTTGGTGGCCGTGAAGAGCTCGACCGCTTTCAGCAGCGACATCATATTGGTTTCGGTGAGCCGGTGTTTGGCACGATCAAAAGCGCTGATGGACTCTTCGATCTGAGCAGTCTCATTTGTTTTCATGGTGTAAAGGTAAAATACAATGACGGTGGCCAGAAGCAAGATGGCCATAAATCCCCTGATCCTCATGTTTTCCTCACTAGACCAACAAAAAAAATATCTGACACTTGGATTCTAGCATGATTCTCCCTGAATACAAATGGACCTATTTTAAAAAGGCGAATAAATTCGCCTTAAAAATTACGGTTGTATTTTTTGAGGATCTCATCTCCGTCGATCTCGGCATCCAGCCATTCGAAATCCTGGATCGCGAACCAGCGGGTGTTGGGGCGCCGACGGGCAATACGGCGAATATTGAGCAGATGGGTGGTTGTGATATTATCCGTAAAGATATTCCCGGCCTGAGTCCCGCAGCTCAAGGTAAAGGAAGGGTTGAGCGTGTTGTAGGTCCCACCGATAGCACCTTGTGTAGCCGGCGTGTTCACACAGACCCTGCCTGCAGACAGGTAGGTGGAGAAATCCTTGATGGCTTGCTCTTTATTTGCATAGATACTGACCGTATGCCCCCGTCCGCCTAAAGCACTCAATCGCACGCACATCGCCAGAGCCTCCCGGTAATCCTCGACCACATAATAAGCCAGGATCGGTGTCAGGATCTCGTAGGATAAGGGATGTCCCTTACCCACTCCGCGACAGGGAGCGATAAGCAGTTTGGTCTTATCCGGCACCTGAAAACCGGCCCTCTTGGCTAGCTCTGGAGCCGGCTGTCCCACGGCATCGGCGCGCATGATCTTGTTGGCGGAATCAAAGGCGATCTCTGCCAAGGCTGCTGCCTGTTCATCACTACAGAAAAAAGCCCCTTCTTTCTCCAGCAGCGGTTCGAAGGCTTTAGCGACTTTTTTCTCTACGACCAATGCCTGTTCTGATGCACACACCGTTCCGTTGTCGAAAGTCTTGGATAGCGTAATGTAGTGGGCGGCCATGGGAAGGTCAGCAGAGGCGTCGACATACACGGGGACATTGCCGGGGCCGATCCCGATGACAGGTTTCCCCGATCCATAGGCCTCGCGGACGATCTGCCGGGTTCCGGTTGCCAGGATCAAAGCCAGATCACGATGACGCATGATGTGCTGTAGGTAATTGAGGTGTTTTTTAGTGATCCACTGGATACAGTGCTCTGGAGCCCCGGCCTGGAGAGCAGCGTAATACAGTATCTTGCAGGCCTCTCGGGAGCATTTACGGGCTGCTCCATGAAAACTGAAGATCAAAGGATTCCGGGTTTTTAAAGCGATCAAGATCTTGAAGATGGCCGTAGAAGTGGGGTTGGTGAGAGGAGTAAGGGCTAGGATCGGGCCGTGCGGCCGGGCGATAGTGGTGATCCCGAGGTGAGGATCATGTGATATCTCCCCTACGGTCTTCTGATCCTTGATGTTTTCATATACCAGAAGGCTGGCCCAGATGTTTTTGATGACTTTGTGTTCGTAGATCCCAATTCCGGTATCCTCGAAGGTCAATTTGGCCAGATCCAGACGTGCATCATAGGCGGCCTTGAACACAGTCTTAACGATGTGATCTACAAACTCCTGATCATAGGTTTCGAACTGTCTGGCTGCCTTGGCGGCATTCCCGAGAAGTTCATCCGCATATTCTTGATAATCCGAGTTATCCATGCCATTCACCCCATCGGTATTGTATTGAACCCACAGGCCGGATGCAATGACAATTCAAAAGAATGTGGGCAGCTGGTCTCTCGGGCACAGCCGCCACTCCCGTGCTGCGGCACATCTGGAACCTCACGGAGATCCAGTGTTCCTGGCTCACCGTCTCCGTCCAGTTGGGCTTTATCGTCGGGACATTTCTCTATGCTTTTTTGAATCTGTCTGACAGCTTAAAGATAGCCCTAAGCAACATTAGATTGTACAATACACATATCGGACTGAATCCTTTGCAAATCTCATGCAAATCTTAAGTCTTTTGTCTTTGCCTTCTGATATTCTCTCTGTGCAAAACAAGGAGGGAACGATGGAAATTAAAAAAGGACAAAAAATTGTATTGGGGGCTCTTCTGGCATTAGTGGTAATGTTAGGGCCAATTATTTCTCAATCCCAGGACCCAGCCGAGAAGATCTATCAGACAGCTCTGCTAAAAAAAACCGGGGATGGAAACCTAGAGGAAGCGATCCACCTTTTTCAACAGATCGTAAAGGAATACCCTCAAAAGCGCGAACTTGCCAGCAAAGCTCTTCTCCAGATCGGATTGTGTTATGAGCAGTTGGGAGAGGAGAAGGCAGAATCCGCCTTCCGCCAATTGATTGCCGATTATCCGGAACAACAGCAGGTCGTTCAGATCGCCAAACAAAAGCTTGCAGCCCGGTCCCAGGCTCAATCCAAAGAGCCAAAACTAACACACAAACTGACTCTACATGAAATCTCTGCACCTACTGGGGCTCCTTCCCCGGATGGCAGATACATCGCCTTTGTGGATGAACGACTCACCAACATCTTTCTATATGATTTAGAAACAGAAACTAAAGTAACCTTAACAAAACATAGGCCCGAGCCATTGGCATGGTGCGATGATCCCAAATGGTCAATTGACGGGAAACAAGTGGCCTATGTTCGGCACTCTCCGGATGAAATATGGGAACTCCATGTGGTCACAGTTTCAGGTCGCAAGAACCATGTCCTGTTCTCCGATCCAAATAAGCGGATTTTCAGGCTGGCGGGTTGGACACCTGATAGTAAAAAAGTCTATGTTATTATCAGCAATAACGACAGGACTTTTTCCCTGGGGTCAATTTCAGTGGTGAATGGGACCTTTGGAGAAATTCTTAAACTTGCAGATGAAAGACTTTTTTCTATTGCTTTATCCCCAAATGGAAAATATCTCGGATTCGACTACTTCATCAAAGAAAATACTGGACAATACGATATCCGGCTTGTGGCCACAGATGGGAGTGGTGCTCATACGAATATCACACATCCTGCTTTCGAACGTTTCCTGGGTTGGACACCGGATAGTAATGCCATACTCTTTTCCAGCGACAGAGCAGGAGGCAATGGGATATGGATGCTCTCTCTCAATGATCAGGGAAAACCTAGGGGTGAGCCTCGCCTGATCCAGACCATGACCGGCTCCATTTGGCCCTATGGAGTCACGAACTCAGGGTCTTTATATTTTTCCGAAACATTTTTTAGAAAGGATGTTTATATTGCCCAACTAGACCTGGATTCCGGTAAAATAACGAAACCTGTAGAAAAGATCGAAAAAACACTCCAAGGACAGACCGAATCTCCCTTCTGGTCTGCCGATGGAAAATTCCTCGGATACTTTTTCCGTTATGCGCAGGGCTCTGCAGGATTTGACTATAACATTCTCAGGATTCACTCCCTAAACGATGGAACTCAAAAAGACTTTCTCTTAGATTTTAAGGCAAGTATCTTCAGCCAGCTTCCTCAATGGTCCCCTGGCGGAAGGCATATCTATTTTACCGGCAGTAAACACGGAAAAAACGGCCTATTTAGATTCAATCTAGAGACCGGAAAAAGTGAGTTATACCAGGAAGTTAAAGGACTTGTGGCCTTTTCTTCCGATGGCTCCCTCCTATTGAGGGGAGATAGAAGCATGAAACGGAATTTATCAGAGATGCAACACTGGGTCATACGTTTGGATTCTCTCCAAAAAGAGAAGGAGATCATGCGTGGTGAGGTTGGCACAATGCTCAGCGGGATTTCGCTTTCATTGGATCGACAATGGCTGGGTTTTAGAAGGACAACGTTTTCGAAGTCTGACCCGCTCACTGGATTCGGCGTCATCCCGGCAAACGGAGGGGATCCCATCGATATCTTTCAAACCAGCGAGGAAAATCTCAATCTCACAAGACTATTCTGGGGCCCTCCTGGCAAAGGCATTCTACTGGCTAAAAGGT
>JAUWSR010000309.1 GCA_030609975.1 Acidobacteriota bacterium
GGTCGCTGGAAGCCCGGCTTAAAAAACCTAAGCCCGGCCTGCTGGCACAACTGGATATGGCGCCTGATCCCCGCCCCGGGCAAAAAGTCTATCATGAAGTGCAGGATACCTGTTTGCATGCGGGAGTTTTAGTTCTGCTTTATCCTGTAGACGGACAGCTTCAGGTTCTGTTGACACGGCGAACGGACCGGGTGCTCCACCACCGGGCTCAGATCTCCTTACCTGGGGGGCAGCAGGAGCCGGATGAGGAATTGAGGGTGACCGCTTTACGAGAAACTCAAGAAGAATTAGGGATTGATACCAAAAACTTCCGGGAGCTGGGGAATTTAACACCCCTTTACATCCCTCCCAGTAATTATTGTATCTATCCTTTGGTAGCTGCTGTTGAATCCCGACCTTGCTATCAGCCTTCTCCCAAAGAGGTGGAGGAAGTGATTGAAATCCCCCTCTTGTATCTGCTTGACGAAAAGAACCGGACCGAACAGGTGTGGAGACTCAAGGGACAGGATGTAAAGGTGCCGTTCTACTCGTTCAAACATCATAAGATCTGGGGGGCGACCGCTATGGTCCTGGCCGAGTTTCTTGCCATTGTGAGAGAGGTCTTCCAATTTTCCACACGCCAGGATAGTTAGGTGAAATCGAAAAACCCAAAGCCATCCGTACAGGACGGTTTCCGTCAAAATCGTCACCGACGAGGAATTCGAACAGGGGCCGTGGAAGCCAGCAGCACTCTGATCGTGCCTGGAAGCCATTTGGGCATGGAAGGTTTCTTGTCTGTCGGATTTATTTGTGATATATAATTCCACAGAAGCTATTCCAAAAGGAGAGGCACTCATGGCGAAAAGGGATGAAGGTCAAGAAAAAACTTGGGGCATGCTCTGTCACCTGGCAGCTCTGTCTGGATTTGTCATTCCCTTCGGCAATATCATCGGTCCTTTGATCATCTGGCTCGTTAAGAAAGAAGAATCCGAGTATGTCGATAAACAGGGCAAAGAATCCTTGAATTTCCAGATCTCGGTGACCCTCTATGCCATTGTGGCAGGGATCCTGGTGCTCGTGGTTGTGGGAATTATCCTCCTGATCGTACTCGGGATTGCCGTGCTGGTCCTGGTGATTGTGGCTGCGATCAAAGCGTCCAATCGCGAAGAATTTAGCTATCCTCTAACTATCAGAATTATTCAGTAGGCTCTTCGTTCACGCACTTGCAGGTGAGCGGTCAGGTTTATACATTCTATTTTTCCATATTTTAAGGAGGTTGTCCTATGTCTATTCCCCAGAAGTATCCGAAAGGGATTTCCCTGACTATTTGTTTTCTTTTAGTACTCACGGTATTACTAAATGCCCAGACAGAACCGAACAAACGTCCCCTGACGCATGATGTCTACGATTCCTGGAGATCTATAAATAGTCCCAAGATCTCTGTGGATGGGGATTGGATCCTCTATCTGGATACACCCCAAAAAGGAGATGCGGATCTCGTCGTCTTGAATACAAAAAGCCGGAGGGAATATCGACACACCATCGGATTTTCCGGGGAGGGGACAGACGCTGAGAGGGAAGCCCGAGCCACTTTTTCCTATGACTCAAAACATGTGATCTTCCTGATCTCACCTACGGAGGAGGAGGTCAAGGAAGCTAAGAAAAAGAAGAAAAAAAAGAAAGAAAGCGGAGAAAGCCAAGAAAGACAAGACAGGAAGAATAATGACGAAAAACTGAAAAAGACGCTTGGCATTTTGAGCCTTTCCGACGGCAAAGTCTTGGTTGTTGACGAGGTGAAAAGCTTTAAACTTCCTGAAGAAGATGGCGGATGGGTGGCCTATCTAAAGGAAGAGAAGAAGAAAGACACAGAAAAAAAAGAAGAGGCCGAGGAAAGAGCCGAAGAAAAGGAAAAAGAGCAAAAAGAAGAGAAAGATAAAGATAAGGAGAAGAAATACGGCACTCAGCTCGTCCTGCGTTCCCTCAGGGATGGCGGTGAAACGGCCTTCGATTCGGTCCTGGAATTCCTGTTCACGCAGGATGGGAGCACCTTCTTTTACACGGTCTCAAGCAAAGAGAACTCGGAAAAGGACGGAGTCTATGCCCTTTCACCTGGAGGCGCGAGTTTGCCGCTGCTCACAGGTCAGGGCAATTATCCCAAGTGGGCCTTGAACAAAAACGGAACTCACCTGGCCTTTCTCACCGACCGGGATGATTTTGAAGCCGAAAAGCCCACCTTCAATCTCTACGGATTGAAAGTGGGTGAAAACAAAGCCTCATTATGGGTGTCCCATACTTCGACGGCGGGATTTCCCCAGGGTATGGCGGTCAGTGATAAATCCGACCTGTCTTTTACCGAGAATGGCCGGATCGTGATGTTCGGTATCAAGGAGATCCCTGAACCCGAAAAGGAAGACGAGGATGAGGAAGAGAAGGCCAAGTTCGACCTCTGGCACTGGAACGATCCCTATCCCCAGCCTCAGCAGAAATTGATGGCCGAGAGAGTGCGCGACAACGCCTGGGAGTCTGTGTACCATGTCGACACCCGGAAATTCGTAAAACTGGCCGATAAAAAGATCCCCGATGTCGAGCTCGCCTGGAATGGGAAAACCGCCTTTGCTGTGAGCATCTGGCCCTACACCAAGCGTGTCTCCTATTTCGGATCCTATTACGATGTGTATGTGATCGATCCGCTGAGCGGGGAGAAGACACTGGTAAAAAAGGAGCTCTACGGCCGAGCCTCACTTTCGCCTCAAGCCAAGTATATCACTTGGTTCGAAGGAACAAACTGGTTTGCCTATAACATCACAAGCAAGACCACGGTCAATCTCACGGAATCTCTCGATGTTCGTTTTGAGCGGGAAGATTGGGACACTCCCAGCCCACCGCGAGGCTATGGGATCGCAGGCTGGACGGAGAACGATACTGCGGTTCTTATCAATGACCGTTATGACATATGGGAGATCAAACCCGACGGTTCCTCCGCCCGTATGATCACCGAAGGCTTTGGACGCAAACATAATCTGTCTTTCCGATATATACGTTTTGACCCTGAAGAAAAGAACATCGATCCGGGTCGAACCTTGATCCTTCGTACGACCAACGAAGCGACCATGGCCCGCGGGTTTTACACCGACCGCGTGCAGGGAAGCGCTCAACCGCATAAGCTTTTGATGGCGGATAATAACTTTTCCCAGGTAGCGAAGGCAAAAAATACCGACCGCGTCTTTTTCACCCGCACCGCATTTAATGAATACCCCGATCTGTGGGTATGCGGCTTAGATTTCAAAGCGCCTCAAAAACTGACCGATCTGGGACGACAGATGGATCCTTTCCTCTGGGGAAAAGCCGAACTGCGGGATTTTTACAGTGCTGACGGGAAACCTTTGAAGGGAATCCTGGTTAAACCGGAGAACTTCAATCCCAATAAAAAATATCCGCTGATGGTCTATATCTATGAGACCCTGCATCAAGGACACCATGGTTTTCGGCATCCTTCACCTGGTTCCTCCATCAATTTTTCCTATTACGTCAGCAACGGCTATGTCCTGTGGATGCCCGATATCGAATACGATACCGGCTATCCCGGCAAGGATGCCTTGAAGTGTGTTCTGCCCGGGATCCAAATGCTCATCCGTGAAGGATATATCGATCCCGAGGCCGTAGGCATTCAGGGCCATTCCTGGGGAGGTTATCAGATCTGTTACATGATCACTCAGAC
>JAUWSR010000279.1 GCA_030609975.1 Acidobacteriota bacterium
CGGTTGATGTGTATCTGAGGTTAAGGTAGCGGGGGATATGTAAACATGCGGAGTTCCGCAGAGCCGAGAAAAACAGAGAGGGAATGGCGTTAAAAATCCGACTGGAGCGAAGCCATCCCCAAATTCAGGTATCATTACGGAATTAAGGATGCTTACTGGCCTCTGTCTAGACTTGACTCAGGGGGATGTACATTTTAAGATGAGAACATGATGAAGTATGAAACAGTCGTTGTAGGTGCCTTGGAGACCAACTGTTATCTCGTCTACTGTGATGAGTCCCGGGAAGGCATCGTGATCGATCCGGGAGCGGAGCCGCACAAGATCTTTGCCGCCATAGCTGAGATCGGAATTAAACCTGTGCTGATATTGAATACCCATGGTCATATTGATCATGTGGGGGCCAATAAGGATATTAAAGATCATTATGACATTCCTCTTTATATCCATGAGGACGACGCTGTCATGCTCCAGAATGGTTTGCAGTCCGAGATCGCAATTCTCTTGAACGCTCACCCCTCACCGGAACCGGATGGTTATGTGGTCGAGGCCCAAGAATTGAATTTTGGAAACTCACAGCTAACGGTCATCTCCACTCCGGGACACTCCCCCGGCGGTATCAGTCTTAGGGGGGAGGGATGCCTTTTTTCTGGAGATACGCTTTTTTATGGTGGAGTGGGACGGTCCGACCTGCCGGGAGGATCGTGGGATGTTTTAGTTGACTCTATTCGCTCCCGCATTTTTGTGCTTCCGGATGATACCGTGGTTTTGCCGGGGCATGGTCCGGCCACCACTGTGGGACAAGAGAAGGATATCAATCCTTACGTGAGATGAACGAGCTCCCCCAAGATTCAGAGGGGATCCTGCAGGCTTTCCTGGGATACCTTTCGGTAGAAAAGGGACTCGCAACCAACACACGACGTGCTTATGCTCAGGATCTGCATAAGCTGTTTCTATTTTTTAAGCAGCGTAAACTCCAATGGAAAACCGTTAAAGAGGAAGATCTGGTCAAGTTTATCCATCACCAGAGCCGGTCCGGTCTGTCCTCCCGTTCGGTGGCAAGAATCATCTCGTCCATAAAAGCCTTCTACCGCTACTTGGTGCTGGATGGCCTGCTCAAAAAAAGCCCTGCACACAACCTCAGTTCTCCCAAGATTTGGTTTACTCTTCCTAAGTTTTTAAAAGTCCCAGAAGTCGAACGTCTGCTCGATCAGCCTAAAACCGAGGACAAGCGTGGACTGCGTGATCGAGCGATGCTGGAGCTGCTCTATGCTTCAGGTTTGCGCGTATCTGAACTTGTCACCCTGAGAATGGAAGATATCAATCTTGAGGATGGTTTCCTCCTCTGTCGTGGCAAGGGAGGGAAGGAGAGACTGGTCCCGCTGGGAACATCGGCCGCGACTGTGGTGGATAATTACCTGCTGCAGGCACGTCCGAAGTTTTTAAAAACCGACAGCGTGTACCTCTTTCTGACCGCCCGAGGAGGACCCTTCACGCGCCAGGGATTTTGGAAGATGCTGAAAAAGTATGCACTGCAGGCCGGATTGGACCGAGAGATCAGTCCGCATGTGCTCCGCCACTCCTTCGCAACCCATATGCTGGAAAGGGGAGCGGATCTGCGTTCGGTTCAGCTCATGTTGGGTCACAGCCAGATCACGACCACGCAGATCTATACGCATGTCACACGCAAGCGTCTGCGCAGAGTTTATGATCAATTCCACCCCAGAGCTTAGTCCGACGTCCTGATCTCCTCAAGGAAAGCGACGGCTCGCCGCAGGTGGGGGATGACGATGGATCCGCCCACAACCAGCGCTACATTGAAGGCTTCAAAGAGCTGAGCGTCTGTTATCCCCAGTTCGGCACAACGGAGAATATGGTAGTTGATGCAGTCGTTGCAGCGTAGCACCATTGAGGCTGTCAGGCCCAACAATTCTTTGGTCTCACCGGAGAGGGCGCCATCTTTATAGGCATTTTTGTCCAGCGCAAAAAAACGTTTGATCTCTAGATTTTCGCCGGCCAGGATCTTTTCGTTCATCTTTTGTCGAAATTCTTCAAATTGTTTTATTTCTTCTCCCATGTTTTTCTCCCAATAGTTTGAGGTCGAGGTTCCCATATACCTCATCTCTCAGAGAAACTCAAGCCTTGAGTGGATCGATTGACATGAACCTGCAGTTCTGCTAACTTTACTTATAAGTATAGCAATTAAACTATTGAGTATTGTTTTGAGACGGAGAGGTTACAAGATGGTAAAAAAAGATCTGCGCAGAGAAAGAGAGCTGCTGAGGGTCTCGGAGAATCGAAAGTTTATTCTCGAAACCGCGGAGTCGATCTTCGCGCGCAAGGGATACCGGCAGACAACCATGGATGACATTGCGGAGGAAACCCAATTTTCCAAAGCGACCTTATACAGATATTTCCGTAGCAAGAGCGACATCTTTTCCGAGGTGATCCTGAATACTTTTCAGGAAGCCCGGAGTGAGCTGCAGAAGATCCAGAAAAGGCAAAATAGCACAGAAACCAAGCTGAGAGAAGTGATTCGCTACATGCTTTCCTATTACCGGTGCAAGGAAAACATCACACGCATCTTCTTTGTGGAACCAACACTTATGCAGAAGATCATGAAGATCGATATCAGCGATCATGTGGCGCTATCTGGGAAAGAACAGACTATTCCAAAGGATTATGTGGAGATCGTTATAGCTATACGTCAAACCATAACCGAGATCATTGAGGAAGGAATAAATTCCGGCGATTTCCGAGCGGTGGATCCTCATGAAGCGTGTACGGTGTTTTCCTCTTTGTTGCGGGGATATCATTTTCAGTGGACAACGATCAATGATGACTACTCGGTGGAGGAGAGCGCAAAGCTACTCCTCGACTATTTTCTCATTGGGATTCTCACGTCAAAAAAGTGTGAAAAAGGAGAACGGATATGAAGCCTGTGAATAAATTTCTATGTGTGCTTCTAGGTCTGGTGTTCTTGGGAAATACGGCATTTTCTCAGGAGAAGCTGATATTGACATTGGATGACAGCATCGGCTTGGCTCTGGCGCAAAACCCCTTTCATTTAGCGACAGAGAAAAGAGAGGACACGGCTGAAGCTCAGGTAAGGGAAGCGCGGGCCGGTTTTTTCCCCTCGCTGAACGCTCAGGGGACAGCTACGCTGGATGAGAAGGTGTTTGAGCTGGAATTTCCTTCGTTTGAACCCGGACAGCCGCCCCAGCGGGTTGAAATGGACTTCACGCGGGATTATCAGTTCAGCATGCAGCTGAACATCCCTCTTTTTACCAGTGGTCGTTTGACCTCAGGCTATAGAATGGCCAACTACAACCTGAGATCCACTCAAGAGGGGACGAGGCTTTCCCGACAGATGACGATCTATAATGCAAAAAGCGCTTTCTTTGGAATTTTGCTTTTTAAGGATTATGTGCAGGTGGCGGAAGCCGCCATTGCTTATGCCGAAAAACTCTTCAATTATGTCAAAATCCAGCATGATGTCGGATTGGCCTCGCAGTTCGATCTTTTACGGTCGGAAGTGCGAATGGTCAACTTGAAGCCTCAGGTCATCCAAGCCAGAAATAACCTGAAGATCATGGAACTGAACCTGAAAACTATCTTGGGATTGGACCAAGAGCGGGAGATCGAGCTCGAAGGGAAATTGGAGTATACGCCGGTGGAATTGAGTTTGGAGGCTTCGTTGGAGAGTGCCTTACAATATCGACCTGAGCTTCAACAGATGCGTTATCAGAAGATGATAGCGGGGGAGAACCTGAAGCTGGCCCGCTCGGTCGGCCTTCCCTCTTTGGGTGTTTCCGGACAATTCAGCTACTGGGCGGACAAACTTAAATTCGGTTCGAATACCTGGGAGGATTTTTACACTGTGAATCTGGTTTTGAATATCCCCATTTTTAACGGGCTGTCTACGCTCGCTCGCATGGGGCAAGCCAAGGCGCAGATCAAGGAGATCGAATTCAACGCAAAAGGTGTTTTGGACCGTGTGATGTTCGAAGTGAGACAGGCGATCCTGAAGGTGGAGGAGGCCAAAGAGACGCTCCTTTCCCAGGAAAAAAATGTCGAACAGGCACAGGAGAGCCTACGGATTGCGGAGCTCAATTATGCCGAGGGTTTGATCACGATCCTGGACATAGGTCAGGCTCAGACAGCCTTGACACAAGCCAGAGTGAATCATTCTCAGGCGTTGTTCAATTACATGTTGGCCCTGGCGGAAGTGGACAGGGCCGCGGGTGTGGAAGAATTGGGATCGTGAGGGAGGATGGAATGAAAAACAACCTGATGGTAAAAACTATGATAGGAACCTTGGCCTGTACTTTGATGTTCAACTGTAAGCCTCCAGAGCAACAGGAGGCGGCCGTTGAGCAGACCTTTGGTGCGGCAGCGGTTAAAGTCTTTAAAGTCAAAAAGCAAAAGATATCCGAGAAGTTGTTTTATACGGGTTTGATAGAAGCCAGGAAAAAGATCGTGATCAATCCCGATATCGGCGGAAAGATCAATAAGATCTATGTGGAAGCGGGAGACAGGGTCAAGGAAGGTCAGATCTTGGCGGAGCTCGATACTCGCGCGGTCCGTCTGCAGCTCGACCAGGCTCAAGCTCAGATGGCGGTGGCCGAGGCCAGCCAAAAGGACGCCAAGCTCAACCTGGAGCGTTGGGAACGCTTGCGACAAGAGAGCGCGGTATCCGACCAACAGTATGAACAGGTCAAGTTGGCCTTTGAGGCAGCGGAATCCCAGTTGGCTCAGGCTCGTGCGGCTGTGAATCTTGCCAAATACAGCCTGGATGTCTCGATCATGGAGGCCCCTTTTGCAGGTATCATCGCCTCCAGGAACGCTGAGGTGGGGGATGTCATCAATCCTATGATGGGTGGATTTGGTGCGGCCAGC
>JAUWSR010000294.1 GCA_030609975.1 Acidobacteriota bacterium
AATCGATCACATATCGACCGTCCTCCAGCTTGAGGGGATTGTTGATCAGCTGCCTTCCATTGTTTTCTACAGCCATGCCAAAAGGGAAGTAGACCGGGGGCTGTATGATGATCTTCTCCCCGGGGCGGGAAAAGGCCTGCACGGCAAAGTTCACCGCAGGTACGACTCCAGGAGTGAATACGATCCATTTTTTGTCCACTTTCCAGGCGAAACGTTTCTCCATCCAGTCCAAAACAGCCTGGTAATAAGAGTCAGACAGCAAAGTGTACCCATAGATCTCATGTTTGGCTCTCTTTTTGACGGCTTGGCGAACGGGAAGCGGGACCTCGAAGTCCATATCCGCAACCCAGAGGGGGATAATATCCCTCTTCTGCATGAGATCTTTCCGATATTCCCACTTCAATGAGTGAGTGCCTTTCCGGTCGATGATGCGGTCGAAATCATATTTCATCTTTTTACCTTTTCGCCAAAAAAAAGCCGGGTCAAGTATTGGTGAAAACCAATTATACTCGACCCGACCCTTATGGTATCAATGCCTCATTTCTTCGGCCATGCGTTTGATCTCGGAGAGATCCTGAACCATCTCACTCCAACCATACCAAAGGGCATAGTCGGGATTGGCGTGGAAGGTTCCCTGGAAGGCCCGCATGCGGTGTTTCAGGAACATGACGAACAATCTCTGTTCTACCGGAGTAGGCGCATCGTGGAAGGTCAAAAGATCCGGGAAGGGATAAGCATAGCTCTCCGGCTTTTTGAGAGTGCCGTCCTTGTAAAGGCCGGCTACGACCTGAATGGCCTGTGCCAAAAGACGATCGGTTGTCTTGATCATGTCATCGCCTTTATTAAGCTCCGCTGTGACAAAATTAAGAGAATGGCATTCATTACAGGTTTGGAGCATCTTGTCTCGCTACTGCTGCCATTCCTCTTGAGTTAGGCGAGCCACTTTAGCCGCTTTGACCACTTCCAGTCTACCGGTGGGATTGCCTTCCGGATCCAATACACCCAGGGCCTGCAGGATCGTGACCCGGTCTGCCGTCCACTGTTTGTCCTCCGGCATGGGAAGACGTACAGCCAGAAAACCCCACGCGGTCATGACTTCGTGGTTGCCTTCCTGCATGTGGCAGGTCTGGCAGGTGGGCGCGGCTACGGCCTCCGGCAGGATGCCGTTTTGTTTCAAGAGGTAGCGCACCCCATGTTTGGAAGCAGAGTACATCTCCCACTGGGGATGGTCGAATCCCATGTGTGAATTAAGGGTGAAAATTATGTGTCCCATAAGTCCCTAAATAATATAAATACAATCGGAATAATTCAATACAAAAAATAAAATACCCTGAATTTAGAGGGTTTTTGAACCTTGACAGAATGAGACGGGTGCGTTAAAAATGTAAGGCCCAATGACACACTACACTGGACCGATAAAACCTAAACTCCCCCACGTGGGGACCACCATTTTTGCAGTCATGAGCCAGTTGGCGCATGATCACCAAGCCCTCAACCTTTCCCAAGGATTCCCGGACTTCCCTGTATCCGAGGAGCTGATCGGGCTGGTGAATGCTTATATGAAAGAGGGATACAACCAGTATGCCCCTATGCTTGGCATCCCCGCCTTAAGAGAGGCTATCTGCGCCAAGATCGAAGACCTTTACGGCAGGGTTTACCATCCCGAAAAAGAGATCAACATCACAGCGGGTGCCACCCAGGCCATCTACACGGCTGTGGCGGCGGTGATCCACCCGGGAGACGAAGTTATCCTCTTAGCGCCCGCCTATGACAGTTATGCGCCGGCTGTCGAGGTGCATGGCGGCATTCCTGTATATTCTCACCTCAAAGCACCGGATTACAGCATCGATTGGGAAGAAGTTCAGGCGCGGCTTACGCCCCGAACCCGCATGATCGTTATCAACACGCCGCACAATCCCACCGGAACCGTATTGGCTGAAACAGACCTGCAAAGGCTGGATGAGGTAACTCGGGATACGGACATCATTGTGTTGAGCGATGAGGTCTACGAACACATCATGTTTGACGGCCAAGTCCACCAGACGGTTATGCGTTATCCGAGTTTGGTGGAGAGGAGTTTTGTGACCTTTTCTTTCGGAAAGATTTTTCACGGCACCGGTTGGAAAATGGGCTACTGCCTGGGACCTGAAAACCTCATGGCGGAATTCCGGAGCGTGCATCAGTTCCTGGTCTACTGCTGCAACACTCCCATTCAATATGCCATTGCAGATTTCCTCAAGGGACCAAGCCATTATCTGGGGATCGGCCAGATGCTCCAGGCAAAACGCGATTTTTTCCTTGATCTCCTCAAGGACTCGCGGTTCACATTCGAGCCATCCTCTGGAACCTACTTTCAGCTTCTGGATTATTCCCGGATCACCGACGAGAAAGACACCGAGTTTGCCGTGCGTTTGACCGAGGAACACAAAGTGGCGTCCATTCCTGTATCGGTTTTCTACCCGGACTTGGTGGACCACAAGGTTTTACGCTTTTGTTTTGCCAAGCGGGAAGAGACCTTGCAAAAGGCGGCTGCGATCCTATGCAAGATCTAAAAGTCACCCTCGTCCAAACCCCACTTTTCTGGGAGGATATCAAAAAGAACCTGGAGATGTTCTCTCAGAAACTCTTTGAGCTCAAAGACAAAACCGACCTGATCGTACTCCCCGAAATGTTCAACACCGGCTTTTCCATGAATGTGAATATCCTGGCGGAGAAAATGGGGGGACGGTCCATCCAGTGGCTGTCTGAGACAGCAGCGGAATTGAACTGCAATGTGGTTGGCTCTCTGATCATTGGAGAGAAGGAATTCAACTACAATCGGCTGATCTGGATGCGGCCTGATGGGTCTTTTTTTCATTATGACAAGCGCCACTTGTTTCGGATGCTGGATGAACATAAATCGTTCACAGCGGGCGAAGATCGGCAAATCGTGGAGATTAACGGTTGGAGACTCTGCCCGTTAATCTGCTATGATCTTCGGTTTCCTGTCTGGAGCCGTAACCGCGGAGATTACGACGGGCTTATCTATATCGCCAACTGGCCGGAAGCCCGCCGTCATGCCTGGAGTTCGCTTCTTGTTGCCCGGGCTATAGAGAATCAAGCCTATGTTATCGGTGTCAACCGGGTGGGGCAGGACGGAAACGGGTTGGCTTTTTCCGGTGATTCTGCTGCCATAGACAGCCGCGGCAAGGTCTTCAGCAAGACTCAGCCTTATAACGCTGAGATCGAAACTGTGATCTTAAGCTATCAGGATCTTCAAGATTTCCGTGAAAAATTCCAGGTCAGCCTCGACGCCGACAATTTTAAGCTGACCCCAATTTGGGCTTTACATTTTGCTGGAAAAGTATAAATTAGTTATTGCAGAAGGATTAAACCATTTCCGTTTGGAGGATAGAATGAAAACCTTCATTTTAATGACCAAACTTTCCCCTGAGATCGCAGCCAAAGTCCAGGAACGGGCCGAACTCGGTCGTGCCTGGCTGGAGGAGGTCAAGGCCAAATGCCCTGAGGTGAAGTTTGTCGCCCACTACGCCTTATTGGGGGATTATGACTTTCTGGATATCTATGAAGCACCGGATGAGGAGACAGCCGCCAAGGTCTCCCTCATCAGCCTTTCCAACGGCGCCTTTGCGGCTGAGAGCTGGACGGCTATTCCTTACAAGCGCTTTGTCGAAATCACTAAAGAGATCTGTTAGACACCCCCCCTACAAAAGAACTTTTGTTTTCGGCAGGTTATGATCTGATGTGGTTGTGATCCGGGGAGAGCTGTAAGTTCTACGGCTACATTTCTCGAGCAATATACCGTTGAAGAAGATCTTTAACTTGCTTGTCGTGAAATGATTTGTGCAAATGCCTGGACATGTGATGTGCTTCCTCAAAATGAAGGTTAACAGCACATCTAAAAGACTAAGTCCACTTTTGAATTTAAATCCACCTAAATCAGTCCATTTTTAATTCTTATTTTACAGGAAAAATGGATTCTGTTGACTGCATGTGATAGCTTTGTTAAGATTTTATTTTGTATCGGGTATAAAAATTCTACGAGTTGCTTCGCTTGTAGGGCTGGACAAATCACCCCATCGCAGGGAATTTTTTAAGTGAGATAACGGCGAAGTATTATCATTAATGATTACAAAGAGGTTTTAAAATGAACAAAATAAATGCCAAAATTTCGCGCCGGGATTTTATCAAAAACTCAGCACTGGGTTTGGCCGCGG
>JAUWSR010000200.1 GCA_030609975.1 Acidobacteriota bacterium
GTTTTATTCGTGGTGGTTGCTTCAGTGATCGTGGCTTGGATCATAAAGCACGTACGTTCACTTGAGAAAGAATAATTGTGACTAATCGAATCTTTTGGGGGGACGGCGGTGCTGGGTCTCCTGTTCGTAAGCATAAGCCACTTTGATCAGGTCGGGCTCAGCAAAGAGCTTCCCCACGATCTGGAGTCCTGCAGGGAGATCCTTGTGGGTAAAACCCATGGGGACATTGAGGGCCGGCATGCCTGTGTGTGGGGGGATGAGCTGGCTGTTATCGCCCGCAGGACTGTTGAAGTCACCTATTTTTACGGGAGGATTGCCCCAGGTGGGGTAGATGATAAAATCCACATTTTGATTAGCCATGGCCTCAAGTACAGCCTCTCGGAAGGCAATATTCTTTGGCTCTGTATACAGGTCTTGGCAAGCAGGTTCCTCTTGGATCGGTACATCCAAGGCGCGGGAGATCCGTTTTTTATTGCGAGGATCATACAGGCCTTTGTTATAGACCTCGAGCAGGTTCTGTATTGGGGCTTTGTCACCGAGCGAAGCTAAGTAAGAATTGAGATCGTGCCGGAACATGTCGCACCATATTCCGTTCGTGAGTCTGCCGAAATTGAGAATGGTAAAGGGGTCGACGACTTCGGCTCCAGCTGATCTCAGGTCTGAGATGGCATTCTCAAACAGCGCAAGGACTTCCGGAGCGGTTGCGGGTCGTTCCGTATACAGCCGGAATACACCTATCCGCGCTCCCTTCAAGCCGGCTTTATCCAGAAACTGGGTATAATTATCAGGGATTTTTCCTTCGCTTTTTTTTGTGATGGGATCGTTGGGGTCGTATCCGGCTATAACTTCAAGAACCCGAGCCGCATCCTCGACCGATCGGCACATCGGCCCACCGACATCGTTTCGTAAATAGAGAGGGATGATCCCATCTCGGCTGGTCAGCCCCATGGTCGAGCGAATGCCTACCAGACAGCAGTGTGAGGAAGGACCACGGATCGAATTCCCCGTATCGGTTCCCAGTCCTATAGTCCCGAAATTAGCTGCTACGGCCGCGGCCGTGCCGCCGCTTGAGCCTGCAGGCACTCGACTTAGGTCATAGGGATTGGCCGTGATCCCTGCGATCGAGCTCTGAGTATAATAGGGACTGAAGGCCCATTCCCCCATGTTGGATTTAGCCAGGACGATGGCACCGGCTTCACGCAGTTTTTGGACCTGGTAGGCATCGTCTGGGGGAATAAATCCCTCAAGTGCGATCGAGCCCCCTGTCGTCTGCAAATCGTAGGTTTCATAATTATCCTTTACAATAACCGGGATGCCGTGAAGAGGACGCAAATTTCCAGTCTCCCGGAACTCCGCATCCAGTTCATCTGCTGTTTTCAGAGCGTCGGGATTTATGACCACGATGGCATTGAGCCGGGTCGGCTTATCATATTTTTCGATCCTCTCCAAATAGATTTCGACCAGTTGGCGGCAGGTGAGGGTGCCGGATCGGTAGGCCGCGTGAATATCTCGGATGGTTGCTTCTTGGATGGAAAAACCGCTTGCAGTCATGTCTTTTTTTACGCTGCATGCTGCCACAAACGTTACCAGCAATGAGATGAAGACCACTCCATATGTAAAAGTGCCTGTTCTAAACATCATACGATCTCCGCTTTACGTATTTACTATGTCATATTAGTACTAGCTTGCTGTGTTGGCAAGGATAAGAAGGGATATCTATTCGTAGCGCAGAGAATCTGCCGGATTGGTATTGGCTGCCCTTATCGTCTGATAGCTGACTGTTAGAATCGCGATAATCAAGGCCGCTAAGCTGGGCAGAATAAATATTTCCGGGCCGATCACCGTTCTTTGGGCATACTTTTCGAGAAATTTTTTCATGATGAAATATGCGGTAGGCCAGGCGAAAAGATTGGACAGCAGTACCCATCGAGTAAAGTCCTTAGTCAGCATGAACACCATCTCCTTCACCGTTGCTCCTACAGCCTTTCGGATGCCGATCTCTTTGGTTCGCCTCTCAGCCATAAATGAGGCCAATCCGAAGAGTCCGAGACAGGAGATCAATACGGCCAACAGTGCAAAATAACCGGCAATTTCCCCGGTCTGCTGCTCTGAGGTGTAGATGGTGTTGGTGAGGATTTCATTGAACATGAGTGGGTTAGCGGGAGTATCCGGTGCGAGTTGGGAATTGGTGTGTACGATATAATCCAGAGTGTCGGATAGATTCTCAGGTCTGATTCGGGCGAAGGCCAGGGATCCGGAATCTGGCCTTAGCATGAAAACAAAAGGCTTGATCTCATGATGGAGAGACTGAAAGTGGAAGTCCTTTAGAGCACCAATGATCTTGCCCTCCTTACGGAAGACCGATAGCCTTTTTCCAACCGGCGTGTCCATACCCATGAGTTTTGCCGCTGTCTCATTTACGATGTATGCTTCTTCTTGGTCAGTGACGTATTCTCGGGAGAAGGCCCGGCCTGCAATGATCTTCATATCGAGGGTTTTGAAGTAATCATAGCCTACATAATCCCAATGCATATTCACAGACTCGTCCGGCGGTTTGCCGTCCCAATCTACGGCACTGACTGTCGATCCGATGTTCCATGGCCCTTGCATGCTTCTGGTTACGCCCAAAATCTGAGGGTTTTTCAGCAGGTCATTTCGAAACGGCTCATATTGATTCTGTAATCCCTGACTCATTTGAACCACGACCAGATTATTTCTCTCGAATCCCAAATCTGTGCTCATCATGAACCCGTATTGTTTGAGCACAACTGCGGTGCAAATGATCATAAAAATCGATAGAGAGAATTGAGCTACGACCAAGGTCTTTCTCAGCGTGCTTTTTATTCCAGCAGCAGTTCCCCGGATGATATTGCCGGGCTGCAGGGCTGACAGATAGAGCGCAGGATAGATCCCAGAGACGATCCCGGTCAAAAAGGCGAATCCTAAAAACCCAAACACAACGGTGGGTCTGAGAAGCAGGCCTAAAGTCAGCTGCTTGTTCAAAAGATCATTGAATAGTGGCAGAAATCCCATTAGAAGAAAAAGCGCGATCACCAGCGCAAATAGAGAAATCATCAAAGCTTCACCGGTAAACTGCCAGATAAGATTGCTCCTGCGTGCCCCGACGATCTTGCGTATTCCTACCTCCTTTGCTCGTGTTGCTGCTTTAGCCGTGCTCAGGTTCATGAAGTTGATGCAGGCAATCAGCCACACACAGAGTGCAATGGCCGAGAAGATCACAAGGGACCGGATGCGCCCTTCGCCTTGCGGGGAATAGAGATGCTTTTTGGCAAGAGGATGGAGATGGAAATTCACCTTCATGGTTTCCGGCCGCATATGCTTTTCCACGATTGCGGTGATCTTCTTCTCCACCACAGAGCGGGTACTTTCTTTATGTAGCAGTACATATGTCTCAAGGGGATTTCCACCCCAATGATCCGGTTCCTTGAAATTAGGGGCAAAGGAGACCACAAAGGGGACAAGACAGTCGAACCGCAGGGAAGATTGAGAAGGCACATTTTGGATGAGGCCTGTGACCTGGAGATCCATTTGATCGTTGACGGTGAGAATTTGGCCGACCGGATCTTCGTTTCCAAAATACTTCCTTGCCATTTTTTCAGTAAGTATTACAGAATAATTTTCCTTCATTGCCGTTTCAGGATTGCCCTGAATAAAAGGAAAGGAAAAAATGTCAAAGAAGGATGGATCGACCAAGCCGATGGCATCGTTCGTGAATCGTTTATCGCCATAGCTGATCTGGATTCCAGTTTCCGATTCATACCGGGCCGCTTCTTTAACTTCGGGACACTCTGTCTTGACGACTTTAGCTAAAGGATAATAGGAACCCATAAAAATCTGACTCGTGCCGTTTGAGTATTCAAGATTAGAGTAAACTTGAGCGATCTTTTCCCTATCGGTATGAAACCTGTCATATGACAGTTCATTCTGTGTCCATAAGAGAATCAACAGACACACGGCCATACCGATCGAAAGCCCTGTAAGGTTGATCAGTGAGTGGAGTGTGTGTTTTTTGATCGTTCTCAGAGTGATGGCAAAGGTGTTTTTGAACATCATCAATCTCCAATATAAGGCTGCAGACGCAAATCCCGGCAGGGATCGAATAATCTCTTTCCAGATCCAAAGGCCGGCATAGAGGCGACGGTGCTGCCTGTGTTCGTAAAGATGCTGGAAGCTGCCATTAATTTGAAGATGATCCGCTTTGGGCAGAATTCGGCTCAAAAGCCATTCGGCCGATCTTGGGATTTTCTTCCGGTCTTTTTGTTTCATACGATCTAGTCTTCCAGCGCTGGGAGCTCAAAGCCTTCCCACATCAATCTGTTTTGTTTTTCTATGGCAGCTAAAGCAGAATATCCTTTGCTAGTCAACGCATAGTATTTGATCGGTTTTCCTCCGGGGGCACGGTCGGGCTTTTGCATCTGAGCTGCCAGATATCCATAATGATGCAGGCGATCCAAAGGCGCATAGATCGTCCCGACAGAGTAAGTTTTTCCTGTATATTTCTTGATCTTTTCTCGAATCGAGATGAGATATGCTTTATCTTTAAGGTGATATATAGCCAAGAGGATCTGCTCCTCTTTTTTCGTGAAGAGTTTCATTTCCTGCTCCTTATTCGTATCACTTCGAAAAATTCGAACTTCATTAATAATATACGCTGGAACAGCAAAAAGGTTACCATGAATTTCAGGCTAACGAATCATACGGATTCGTTCGACCGGGGGGTAGGGGAACTCTATTCCCCGTTCGGTGACCATCACGCCATCGTGCATTAGGGCATATACATGTTTCCCTTTGCCCCATTTTGGGACGGGCATATGCACCATGTATTCAAAAGTAAAGGTATGGTAGAGAGGTATCTTGAGATCACGGATCCAATCCGGGCCAAGAGGAGATATTCTGGGCGCTTCTGTCTGGAGGACGTCTTTTCCCAGAGCGTGAAAATCGATATGAATTTGAGTTTTATCCGGATCGGCATTTTTGTTGTACCTATCTTCATCGATGTAAACATACTCCGCCTCTTCCAATTTGCCGATGAGGATATCCAAAGTCTCACCTGCGGTGCGACCTGCTTTGATGTTTTTACGGAATATCTTCCGGGCAGCCAGTGCATGCTCGAAGATTTTGTCTACTTCCGGCGGTGGGGCTGTCTCGCCTTCTTTGAGCACATAAGCAAGTCCGGTTATATGTGTCGAATAGGTCCCGGCGCCGGCCCCGCAGATCAACCCGATCAAGTCCCCACTCTGGATCACATAATCATTATTGTTGTCTTCATTTCCATCCCGATCTCTTACCCAGACATTCCCATCAATATCCTTTAGAGGAGTTACGCCAGGTACGATCTTAGCAAATTCTTCTTCTATCTTTTGTTCACTTATTTTACACAGCTGTCCATAGATGACGATTTCGCTCATGACCCTTGACGACAAATATTCGATGATCAAATTCTCCGCTGAGACCAGTCTTTTTGCATATTTGTCTCCCACGGCTGCAGTCAATTTGAGGTAATCGGTGTGAGATATTCCATCTGCTACGGCATACCTTTCCGAAAAATTGACTCCGATGCGTTGGGGGTTGCGTTCTGCTACGAACTCTCTAATTATATTTTCCCAGCCGGCATTTCCTTCAACAAACTCATCTTCAGCAACGAATATGTCGTAGGCTCCGCATTCCAAGATGGATTCAGAACTAAAGCCAAGAACCGCTCGTTCGATCCGATCTGCACCCCGATCAGTAAAAATGAGCACGCCGGATTCTGTTCCCAGGTCATCTGTCAGCGGATCCGGATCACCATCTCTCATCACATGGATCCACATATCGATCTTGTTATCCCGCATGATCCGGGGCAGCAAAAGGTCAAACTTTTCTTTTCGGATCAGATTCATCATGTCTTCGTTTACCAATTCACTTCGTACTCGCACCTGTGCTTGCAGGCCAATAGATAGGAGTATTATGGAAAAGATAATGAATTGAATAACTGTTTTGTGCATAGTAGATCCTCCAGGTTGAGTATTGAATATAAATCTCATTTTAAGATCCAAACAAAGACTGCGATCAAGAGCCCCACTGCGACCCACGTTGCTAAAAATCCCATCATGCTCTCAAGGCTGGGCTTGGTAATTTCTAAATCTGGATGATTTATTAAAACCGAGCGAGGAGCTGGTTTTGTCCCTTCCGGGAGAGTCAACGGTTCACCTTCGGGTTCACCTGGTCGTACGGGAGTGCGAATACATTCATAGAGGCTGTCGAGTGTTTTTTTATCCTGTTTTTTTGTGATCAGGCTGATAACAACCATAAATGCCAGACCTATGGTCAAGTAGAAAATCATCTGCCAGGGCAAAGAGAGCTCACCCTCGTGCAGCATAAAATCAGGAAGGAGGTGTGCAAAATTTGCATTGAAGTCCCAACCGATGAAATCGATCTTGCTGGTAAAAAACCAGGCAACGAAGCCGCTGATGGTCGAAGCCCAGGCTGCAGCCGCGGTTGCTTTTCTCCAAAAAAAACTGACCCAAATGGCAATTCCCATCATAGCCTGCACTCTCCAGAAGATCTCCAAACCCTCCACGACACTGGTGAAGCGAAAGGCGAAGACAATCCCCCCGGCGACAACCGCAACGGATGTGATCCTACCTATCAGGATATAGTGCTTTTCATCTTGATTCGGCTTGATCAGGGGTTTATAAATATTTTGCGTAAAAAGCGCTGATGATGAGACCATAAAACAGTCGCAGGAACTCATGACCGCTGCCAGCATAGATGCGATAAACAGTCCGATAAGACCGGGGGCAATTTGGGGCAGCAGATCCCTGGCCAACAGACCATAGACATGATCGATATGGATCGTTTTTCCAGCATACAATCCGATACCGCACAGCCCGGTCAGAACCCAAGCGATCGTGCATACGCGTTTAAGCAGCATCCCACCGACAAGTCCAACTCTAGCTTCATGTTCAGTTTTGCCGGCACCACACATGGCCATGGAATAAGGAGCAGTCACCCAGCCTATAAGGGCATTCAGGGCGATGATGATGACATAAAGGGTTGTGATCTCTCCCGGGGTTACGATCTCGAAGATGGCCGGATCAGCGACGATAGTACGCAAACCTGACAGGCCCCCAACTGCCTTTAAAGCAAAAGGCAATATGAGAAAAGAGAACATAACGGTTAATATGCCCTGGAACA
>JAUWSR010000160.1 GCA_030609975.1 Acidobacteriota bacterium
CCCTACATTTATCTAATGGCCTCGCGCTCGCTTCTGCTATCTTATGTAAGGGGATGGGTGTGTTCTCTACGGCGAAAGAGAACATATTCATCTTAACACTTCAAGAGTTTTATTTAACCTGAATAATCCCAATGTCGATGTTTCATGTAACATGTTTGGTATCAATGAATTACATGTTTTTTTCGAGTTATCTGAAAAAGGGAGGAGTATCAGGAGAGATAATTCTCTCTCCAGATCTCGAAGACGAGGAGAGCCCAGAGCTGATGGCTGTAGTTGGCTTTTCCTTGGAGATGCGCGTCGATTTTCCTTTGGATCTCTGGGAAATGGAAATAGCCGGCCTGGGTGATCCGGTTTTTTTCGAGAGTGGACAACATCAGATCCTTCAGCTCTCCGCGCAGCCAGTGTTTGATAGGGATGCTGAAGCCTTCTTTTTTACGGGTGATGTTTTCCTTGGGAAGAAGACGCTCCATGCTCTGTTTGAAGATCCATTTGGTGGTCATTCCCCGGAGTTTAAGTTCTCCGGGCAGGCTGAACAAAAACTCGACGATCTTGTGATCGATAAGAGGCACTCGTGTTTCCAAGGAGGTAGCCATGCTCATACGGTCGACTTTGACCAGGATATTGTCTATCAGGTAGGTATTGAGGTCCAGGTAGAGCTCAGCTGAGATATCATCGTAATGGGCCATGTCGTTGAAAAACTGCTGGAAAGGCGCCCGCTGGTTCAACGGCTGCAAGCCTCCCAGCTCAGCAATAAGGGATGGGGAATAAAGCGCTTCTTTCTGCCGGTGAGTTAAAAACATCATCCAGCGCAAATGTCTGAGGGAAGGATCCAATTCAAAACCCTGACCGTAGCGCTGCAGTTTATTCCAAAAGCCTTTCTTTTTTCCGGTGGGAGGAAACCTGTTGACCACGCTGGGAAGGGCGGCATGAACAGGGGCAAGCCATGCCTTTTGGGCGAGTTTTTGTGCTTGGTAGTGTTCGTAGCCGGCAAACAGTTCATCCCCTCCGTCTCCGGAAAGAATAACTGTGACGTGTTGACGTGCCATTTTGGAGACGAGGTAAGTGGGAAATATGGAAAAATCGCCAAAGGGTTCATCCAGATGGCGGATGAGTGTTTCCGTGAGCTCCAAAGCCTTTGGCTGGATTATGAATTCCTCGTGATCGGTTTCAAAATGGCGGGCGATCCTGCGGGCATGTTCGAGCTCGTTATAGGTCTGATCCTCAAATCCAATGGAAAAGGTCTTGAGTGGTGAGGCTCCCAACTCCCGCATCAAGCCTACGATGCAGGAGGAATCGATCCCTCCACTGAGAAAAGCTCCCAAGGGAACATCGCTTATCATCCGGAGCTCAACGGATTCTTTGAGCAGCGAAAAGAGCTCATCTGTAAGTGCAGGGATATCCTGGGATCTTATCTTTTCTCGCGGGGACTGAGGCAGCGGGAGGTTCCAGTAGCGGTCCAATTGCAGCTTCCCGTCCTCAAACACCAGAGTGTGGCCGGCCGGGAGCTTGAAGACATTTTTAAATATCGAATAGGGGGCTGGGATGTATTCCAGGGTAAGAAAAAAATCCAGAGCCCGGGGTTCCAACCGTGCCTGAACCTGGGGATGAGCCAGGATGGCTTTGAGCTCAGAGCCGAAGACCAATGATCTGTCAGGGAGTTGAGTGTAGTAAAGAGGCTTGATTCCCAGGCGGTCGCGGATCACCACCAGCCGCTTACGGCGGCTGTCCCATATTGCCGAGACAAACATGCCCCGCAGTTTATTGGCAAAATCCAGGCCCCATTCTTCATAGCTGTGCAGGACGGTTTCGGTATCTGTGCGTGATTTAAAAATATGACCGGCCGCCAACAGCTTTTCACGCAGCTGCGGGAAATTGTAGACCTCGCCGTTGTGGACGATCCCCACCGAGCCGTCTTCGTTGCTGATAGGCTGATGACCGCCCTCCACATCGATGATGCTCAAACGTCGGGCACCGAGAGCAGCGTTGTCTTGGAGATAGTGACCCTCATCGTCCGGGCCGCGGTGTTGGATGGTCCGACACATGGCTTGGAGCACACTTCGGGTGTCCAGTCCCTGATCTCGGGTTTGGATAAAACCACAAATGCCGCACATGTGCTTTTAATCCGGCATATACTCGGGAATAATCTCCACCTCGAAATAAATCCCCAGGTAACGCCGCTCGTCTGATTCATCCTCCTCTAAATGGGGGATCGATCCTTTTTCTGCCTGGATAGAGAGCCGGTAGAGGTGGATCCATTCATTCATTCGGAAAACGCGCCGGGGTGTAAAAGTCAGGCTGGCCCTGGCCTTGTGTCCCAATTCTATGGTCTGTTTCTCCCCCACAAAATTAACCGTTACGGAGTTTTTCATACGGGGATTATTCAGGAGATGGAAAGTGATCTTTTTGATGGGATACCAAGTCTTGATGATCATTTCCGCTTTGTGCGGCCCCCGTGTCCAAAATCCTTTTTTTTCTATTTCCGAGGTAGTGCGTGGGATAAAATTGTCGTCCAGGAAGTAGAGCCAGGTATACTTCATGCCCACGTCCTGCTGACGGGCATTGGGATTGGTGTTGGTGGGCAGTTCGTTGATGAGCGTCAGCTCGGGCGGAAGGAGCTTGATGGGGAATTTTTTGGCATGGGTGGCAGGGAAATGGGAATGCTGCAGCGGATTGACCAGGATCTGTGCGATAAATACCGCAGCTACCAGCCAGCTCAAACTGATCTCTTTAATTTTTAGTTCGAGTGGGATAAGGAAAAAGAAAAGCGGGTAGATGCTGAGGAAATAGCGGTTGGCCAATCCTCCGGGCGTCCCGGCATAGTTGTCGGGCATGATGAAGATATAGATCAAGATCTCGCCTGCCAGCGCGGCAAGCAGGAGCCATTGATAAAGGTGTTTTTTACGGAACGCAAAAAGAAAAAGAGCCAGTACGGCGGGAAAGAAATACCAGGCCAGGCCCGTGAAACGTCCGAAGAAATAATAGAACAGATCGGCGATATAGACACGGGGATAGTAAAGATGTTTTCCGGTGTAACCCTCCGAGGTCATGGAGCCGCCGATGGCGCTGTCAAAGGTCAGATGTTCCTTTTCCAAAGGATAGCCGCCCTGCCCGTAAAAGGTCTTGCGTTCACCTCCTTGGTAATTCCAGTCCCCTGTGACGACGTGGTTGAGACCAAAAAAAACGAATGCTACCCCTAAAAAGACCACGATCATCAACAGAGCTTTCAGAAACTTTTTCTTCACCAGGGTATACAGTATCAGCGGCCCCATCAAGGCAATGTTGGGTGGCTTGGAAAACACCGCGATTCCCACCAAAGCGCAGGCCAGATAGTCGGAGAAATCAGAATGTAGAAAGCTCTGCAAGCGGGAAGGGGGGGATTGGTCCTCAACACGATGCGTGGTTTTGTACATCCAGAAAAAAAGCGCAAAAAACACCACGCAAAGATTAAAAAAATCCGGTGTCATCCAGAGGAAATAGACACCGGCGACCGAAGCGAATAGAAAGGTGAAAATGGCCAGGAAGGAGACAGCGCTTTGGTTATTTGAAAGCAGATAATAAAAACCCATGAGCAGCAGCAAGAGCAGCAGCAGGGAATGCAGCACTAAAAAGCCATTGGCACCGAATAATTTGACAAAAGGCGCTGCAAACAAAGGATAGGCGAAGGATTTTCCATAGAAGATCTTTCCATCCTTACCCTTTTTCAAGAAGATGCCTTTGGGATCGGTGTTGAAAGCGCGGTAATAATTGATCAGGTCGTTGCGGGTGTACTCCAAATCCCCGGTCTGAGCCAGGCTGTCTGCGATCATGTAGTAGGTGGCTTCATCGGCAAATAGGAAATTTTTCTGTAGGGCTGCGATGTTGGTAAACAGCGCCAGCCCCATGGAGAAAACAAAGATGAGCAGGATGATAGCCAGGAAAGTTTTCCGCTCCGAAAGCATGGTTTACTGATACCACAGCTCTTCCTAAAATGCAATTGTCTACTATGAAGTCGAGCCTGATTCTCTCGGAGTCGCATAAGGGTGTATGGATGGGTCCTCGGCGGAAAGAGATTCATGCTCGACTTATCGGTGCGGGGGCTAGCCTTTAGGGGTGAAGACAGCAGTCCAAAAAACACCCCTTGATTCACCCTGCCTCCCTATTGACGCTTGAGGGTGCAAGATGTATGTATATAGTTGCTAAATCAGCACCAAGTACAAAAAAATGTCACATGTGGGACAAAAAATGACGGTTTTAGTTGCCATGACTTTGCAGGAGAAATATAACTCCTTTGTATTCAATGTGTTAGGAGTGCGAAGGATTGGCATAAAATTTGCTGTTTTTAGGTTAGACCTATAAGGTATAATCAGGGAGAAAATTTGCATTGCCAGGAATCTGATACTAAAATGAGGGAAAATAGGGTGGAGGTATAACATGACCAGGACACGCAACGGTTTTACTCTTATTGAAGTCCTCATTGTCATTGGGATTATTGGGGTCGCCGCCATGGCTGTCGCCCCGGAAATCATCAACTCATTAGAGGTGCGAGGTTTGGAGAATACAGGACGGGAGATCTTGATTTCTCTAGAACGAGCCAAGTTTCAAGCTGTTAAAACCAAAGAGAACCATCGCATACGCTTCGACAACAGCAGCGGACATTGGCTAATGCTGATTGAGATAGAGTCAACTCCGGGTACCTGGACGAGTAAAACAGGCACATCTCCTCGTTCGATTTCATCCAAATACAACATGACCGTGAACCTTCCGGATCCCGATTTGTCCGTCGAATTCTCACATGTAGGAACTGTCGATAATTATGACCAGGCAAAGAGCTCCATTATCCTCCAAAGTGACAAACTCAGACGGCACAACCAACCTGATCAGTGTGAGGTGCGGTTCTTCTTTAGCGGTTCCACCAAATTCGTTAAATCGCAGAGCTATTGAGATCGAGGTTGACATGAAAAAACTAATATTTCTGATTCACAGGGATAGGCGCAAAGAATTCTGTTGCAACCAAGGTCCTGAGAATCCCAAAGGCTTTTCACTGGTCGAAGTTCTGGTAGGGGTCGCCCTGGTGTCTGTGGCCATGATGGGATTGGCCCAGCTTTTGGTGTTAAGTATTTCCAATAACACCCGATCAGCCCAAATTTCCCGGGCCATTTTTCTAGCAAGACAGCAGGTGGAGGAAATGCGGCTCTTGAAATCGGATGAGCTGCAACCTCTGGTTGGCACTCTCCTGGATGAGCAGCTGGACTTGGACCTGGACGGCATTTACGATTTTCGTCGCATCACCCGGATCCAAATGTCAGGCGTATATTACGAGGTCAAGGTGTGGGTGTTCGGCCCGCTGCAGTTATCTGCAAGCCGCGACGATCTTATCAGCGATCCCTTAGGCAATAATGTGAGAACCCAGATCACGACCTTGATCTCACGAGGATCGTAAGGCGAATACAAGATGAATAGAACCAGAAAAAAACAGGAATTGCGGGGCACGACCTGGCCAGGATTCACTTTAATCGAAGTCCTGGTGGCAGGGAGTGCGATGTTGATCCTTATCCTGGGCATGCTGATCCTGTACATGCGCAGCAGTCAGATCTCAGTCGACCAGCAGGCATTCGCTAAGGTCCAGCAGGATGTTCGTGCCGGCATGTTTTATATCGGAAGAGACGCACGCTCGGCGGGCGTCGGCTTGACTCCGGATATTGCCGGTTACTTCCTGGAAGGAGAGGATGCATACGGTCCAGGCCCGGAGGCCTCCGATACATTGCGAGTGATGGGGAATTTTGAGGATCCCATGATGCTGGTGATCGAAAAATACCAAGGAGGAGGCGGCGGAGGCGCGGCCACGGCCTTTCTTTACCAATGGACGTTGGAGAACGCCCCCTATCAGTGTCCTGAGTTCTATGAGAACCGTCAGGTCCTGATCATCTCGACACGATGCCCCGGTTGCTTTACCTTCAGTTACCTCGCCGAAACTTCCATTTGTGGTTGTGGCAGCGGAGAGGAACACTTCAACATGCAGCCCGGCCAATCCGAGCTCAATCCTCCGGGAGGTTTGATCGATACCGGATGTGCCGAAGACTGCTGGGATGATGCTATCGTGACAATTGCTCAGATAAAATACTATTGGCTGGATACGACAGGCAATCCGGGCGACTACGCCCATCTGGGGGGGGATCCGCAATCCAAGGGCTATATTGCGGAGCCCTACACAATGTATATGACGACCATCGACGATTCCATCCCTACCGGTGCTATGATGCACATCCCTATCGCCCAGAACATCGAGAATCTGCAGTTCGAGTATAACGGTGACATCAATGGAGATGGCTTCTTGGACGGTTGGCAGAGTTGGCAAGCGGGCTGGACCGGGGACACAGTTACTATCACCCGGATCCAACAGATCCGGATCATGGTTTTGGGCCGAACGCCAAATCCTTTTTTGCATGTGGCCAAGTTTCAGGGAGGTTCGGGCACGCATCACTACCGCAGGCCGGTCGTTTCCAACAGCTCGGCTATGGCTCAAGATGATATGCGCAGAATATTCCTGATGGAGACCACGGCTACAGTTCGGAACATGTCATTGAGCTTGTATAACTCGGGAGAAAGATATTAAAAGGAGCCCCGAATGCAGGGACATTTATTTAAGCAAAGACAGCATGAAAAAGGGATCGGCTTGATCATAATTATCATGGTCCTGGCTTTTTTGCTCGTTGTAGGATTGGCAGTTGTGACAACCACTGGAACCGGATCCCGAATTGCGGGAAACCTTCGCTGGCAGGAGGAGGCCTTCAATGCCGCCGAGGCCGGTTTTGACATTGCCTGGGGCGCCTTGGATGACATGTTTTCATTCGGAGGCGGTTGGACCAGCTTCGAGGGCCACTATCTGCAGGAACCGCTCGGGATCGATGTTCCGGATATCAATGACCCCAATTCCCAAGCTTTTTATTTCCGTCGTTTGACGGATGCGGCGTTGCTCTACCTGTTCGAGCAGAACTCCATTGATGAGAACACCAACGGTGTGTTGTTTTATAAACAGCTCTATATCCTGACGCAGGAAGGGAGCGATGACATCCGCTATACCTATACGGTCTTCCTGATCGATGATGAGGTGGGGATGGCCACTTCGGATCCCAGTGATGTGCTTATGGTATGTATCGGTACCGCCGGAGTGGGGAATACTTTAACCACCGCCAGATTGGAGGTCTTGATCGCAATCGAGCAATAAAGAATAGATTTTCATGAGGAATAAAATGAGACAAAAAAAATCTTGGGGGATGCTATCCCTGTTATTTTTAGGGATTATCTTAATTTTAGGTGTGAGATTCTGGGCGCAGGAAGTATGTGTCGAACACACCGGGGATTTCTTTGAAAATTTCGGCTTGGTCGATTTTAAGGACGAGGCAAACTGCTCTGTAGCCACTTGGCCCTCCGGACCGATCACTCTGAACCATCTAGGTGCGAACTTCGAGATCGATGCTCCGAATCCCATGGGCGCAACCATTTATGTGATCGGCTCGGGAGATTTTAACGATGACGGCTATCCCGATCTTATGGGGCTCGAGATCCCAAATCCTAATGATCCTGACAAAACCGATGACAAATACAGACTGAGAGTTTTGTGGAATGTATTTGAGGATGTCGACGGAGATGGAAATGATGATGACGGTACGGTCTTTACAATAGACGATGATGAGATCTATGACTTGGGTTACCATCTGCGGGTGGGGCCGGCTTCTCTGGTCGTGGCCGATTTCAACAACGACAATTACAACGATTTTTTCATCTTGAAGAACGGAAGAGATGCCTTCGAACACGACAATTTCCTGGCAACGATGTACATCAACGACGGCAACAAGATGAATCCCGATTTTGTCCCCTATAACCTTTCGCCGAATCTGGATTTTACCTCCATGTTCGAGGGTGCCGGAGTCTATTGCAACTGGGCGGCCGATCATCTTGCCGCCGTCGATATCGATGCCGACGGGGACATGGATGTCCTGATCATCAGTCAGGACAAGATATTTTTGCTCCGCAATCCAGGAAAAACAAATTTTGATCTCGGCAATTTTGTACTGGACGAACTCAATTACGATCAAACAACGGGTTACACCGGCCCTTACGGAGGGTCTTCCGTCGATGCCGCCGATTTTGACAATGACGGTGATATCGATATCATCGGTGGCACGGTCGAAGCGGATCCCTTTCTGGTGTACTATGAAAACGATGGGACCGGTTTTTTCACCCGCAGTGAGATCGTTATTCCGGAACCAAATGCGGTTGGAACGGTAGCGACCTGTGTGGCCAGCTTCAAGAACGATGGCTACATGGATATCTTTGCCGCCACCGACCGCTGGATCACCGATAAGCCCGCCCGGATGTGGTATATGAAAAATCAAGGGTTGGTGGATGGGACTCTGCAGTTTCAATTCAAGTGTCTGAATGACTGTGAACCCATTCTGCCCCCTTGGCACGATGTGGATATGAGCGCTACCCTGGATTTTGACCAGGACGGAGATATGGATATCATCCTGGCCGATGCCAATCATTCAGGC
>JAUWSR010000240.1 GCA_030609975.1 Acidobacteriota bacterium
AAGATTCTTACCCGAAAAATTCCATAAAAGAGATGATTTTTTAAAACTGGAAAACATATAGTTTAAGAGGATATGAAATAAAATGATGGAGAGAAGACATGCCTTATTTTCCGGAATGACCCGCATGGCATTTCTAACGGGGATTATTCTCCTCACAGCATTTTGTGCTAAACCCAGAGCAAAAAATGCAGTAGAACTGAAATTTTCTATAAGCTATCCAGCCGGGCATCCAATGACCACCGATGCCTTCGAAGTTTGGGCGAAGAGAGTTGAAAGTGCCACCTCAGATAAAGTCAAGATCACGATTTTTCCCAGTGACACTTTGATTGCGCCCATAACAGCCTACGATGCTGTGAAAAAAGGAGCATGTGATATAGCCATGCTCATTCAGCCCTATGAGCCGAACCGGTTCCCGCTGACTATGATCATGAATCAACCCTTGGATTTACCCAACGCCGTTGTTTCGGGTCAAATAGCCTGGGAACTGTACCAAGAATTTCCCGAGATTCAGGATGAGTATAAAGATGTGAAGCTTCTCTTTTTTTATTCGACCTCGGCCTATGAAATTCATTCCCCCAAAAAAGCGATTCGCGGGAGAGAAGACCTTAAGGGAATTTTGATTCGGGTCGGAGGTCCGGTCGACAAGGCTATAGCGGAAGCCCTGGGGGGAACTCCAGAGTTTATGCATATGCCCGATACATACCTTGCCCTGAGCAAAGGCGTGCTTGATGCGCTCATGTCTTCCTTCGGTCCGATGAAGGGATTGAGGACTGCGGAAGTGACACGCTTTCATATCGAGAATGCGAATCTGCACACGAGCATCTTCGGCATCATCATGAACTTGGATAAGTGGAAGAAACTACCAGTAGAGACCCGGCAGGCGATCGAGAGTGTCAGTGGCCTGGAAGCTACAGAGTTGTTTGGAAGAGTTTTCGATAGAACAGACGCTGAGACGATCCAGTTCATGAAAGACAAGGGTGACACTTTTATTCGCCTTTCCGAAGAAGAAAAATTGGAATGGCGAAAGTCACTGGATATGATTGTTGCTGATTGGGTAAAAGAGCAGGAGGATAGAGGCCTTCCGGGTCAGCAGATCCTGGAAACCGTGCTTCGGTTAAAGGAAAAATATTCTCGATTATATCCTTGACCAAAATTTATCAGAATCCTTTTTTTTACCGTAGCCCAAGAGGTTATCAAGTCGCATAAAAATCCTGTTGAATATTTTTGTCCGTCTGATTTTCCATTTTGCGAGGTCATGCAGGATTCCTGGTGTTTTGTTGAACGGGCATGTGCGGATGCAGTTTGCGCAGTCCACGATGTTGTTCGCCCAAAATCCGGCACATTTGCTGGCATTGATGTGCCAGATGCGTATCCCTTCTCTGTTACAGATGTCGTGTATTGTCTCTGTCGGATCTCCGTGAGAGAGGGCTTGGGGAGGGCAATTCTCAGCACACTTTTTACAGGTTTTGCAAAACTCCCAAACACCGAATTCGATCGGCTTATCCACAACTAGTGGTAGATCCGTAAAGACCTTAGCTAGCCGAACCCTAGGACCGAACTCCGGCGTGATCAACAACGTGTTCCGGCCCAGTTCTCCGAGTCCGGCATCGATAGCCAGCGGAATGTTGCAGGCTGTATCGTTGCCGCAGGGAATGGCTTTGTAACCGAGACCACGAATGTAAGTCGCCAGCATCCCCGCAACAAAAGCCATCTTCGAATAACCCAATCCTGTCGCTGATGTAGAGGGGCCTTCCGGCGAGCGGGTAATAGCATCGTAGTCCATCTCGATGGCAAAAACGACGGCGTGGGTGTACTCTTCGGGAAGCGCGATTTCAAAGGGTTCGCCTCCGTCTGTTGTAATGGTGTAGCCTCTTGAATAGAGCCACCTTCTATCCAGCTTACACACGCCTACCATGGCCGCACCAAAAAAAGTGGCTGCTTTCTTGACGTGGGTTGTGATTTTTTGTGGGTTATCCAGGTTGATTTTTTGACCCGGAGGCACGCGTGGGTAGGAATATTTTCCTTCCCAATCCCAGGAGTAGAGATGCTCTTTCCCACCCCAGATCCCTCGTCCGAAGCTGTTTTCCACGTGCCATGATGCGTTCACCATCGCAAAATCCTCTAAACGGTAGCCGGGTTGATTTTTCGGGTAAACGGCATCCCAATAAAATTTTTTTCCGACTTTAAGCAATTTTGGATCCCAGAGCATTCTTTTGTAGACTTCATTCCTCTGATCGTATTGCTCTATTTTGCCAACCACATACCGATCAGCCCCTGCTTCGACGATGTTGTAATTTTTCCTCATGCTTTACTCCTTTATGGAATTGCCGACTATGCTGCATCTTCTTGTCAGTATTCTTTTATTCGGGTTTGTAAACCAGGAGAATTGGTAAGGGAAACCTCAACCGGATCGCACCAGGTACTGGACAGACATACACACAACCGCTGAAATGAACACATTCTTTAGGGTAGGTTACGGTCGGCACCTCTCCTTCCTTTGAACCATAGAACACATCCTCAGTGCAGATGTCGACACACTGGCCGCACTTGATACATTTATTTAGATCAATAATTGGTGGCATTGTCTCCCTCCCTAGTAGTTCCGCCACTCAATAACGGATTTATTTTTTTTCATCCTGATGACATGTGCCTGGTCCAGGACAGGATTTGTGAAGGGATAATCAGGACGCACGTGGAGGCCTCTTGTTTCTTTTCTGTTTAAAGCCATTAGGAACACAAGCTCTCCTATGTCGAGCATGTTCAGAACCTCGAGGCAGCGACCTATCTCATGCGGATTCCTGGCGATCAGAAGAGTTTTGGCTTTCTCTTTCAATCTTCGGAGATGGCTGAGACCCTGTTTGAGCAAGGCTTCATTCCGGACAGATCCTGCATAGTCATTCATGACTTGCTGAAGGGCGATGTTGGCCTCTTCCCAGTCAGGACCGCATTCGCGGTTTCGTATCTGTACGATCCGTCTTTTATTCTCATCGATTTTATCCTTCTCATTTTTTATAGAAGGAACTTCTGTGCTTTCTGCATATGCGGCTGCGTTTTCTCCACTGATCCAACCGAATGTTGCTGCGGCGGATATGTCCCCGAAAGCTTCGTCACCGGCCGCATAGAGCCCTCGGATATTCGTCTCAGCTTTCGTATTGGTGACGATTAATCCCCCACATCGCAGGGGATAGGTAGCGAATTCAACAGGATTTTTTCTGAGGTCGATTCCTTCCTCTTTCATATGATCGAGAAGAGAAATATTTCCCTCGTGTTTCATCCAGTGCATCATGTATTCATAATCCTCTTTAGTTATATCTGTACAATCCATATAGACAGGCCCTTTTCCTGACCTGCCATATTCCTCCGCCACTTCTTTATTGACCTCCATGATCATGTCGCCGTATCGACGATCAGGTTTTGTGACAAACGGACCAACAGGCTTTCCATGAGGGTCTTTTAATACTCCTATCCATGTCGCCTGTCCGAACTTTGTGAAATACTTGGGGCCGATGTGACGCTGAGGCATTTCCACGTTTTGAAGCTCAGCCCCAGCTCTGAAGGCCATGGCTCGTCCATCCCCTGTCTGGACACCGCCGTGGGGGTCGTTGAACATCCAGCCTGGAGTGAGACTCGGATAGAGTCTGGAACACTTACCAGTGGCCAGTATCACAGTTTTCGCCTTGAAAATAATCAACTTATCTTCTCTTGTATGGGTTGCGATGGCTCCGCAGATCTTTTTCCCGTTTCCGAGGAGATCAATGGCCATAACTCTATTCATGATTTGAGCGCCCCTCTCCAGGGCTTCCCTTTCTAAGATTGTTTTCTGCAGGCGGCCTTCGTATTTGATGTGGGTCATGGCACGTCCCGGGAAGGAATGTCCGGCAAATTCCCATTTTCCTTTATATTTCATGGGAATTCCCCACTTTTCCCATAACTGGACGATATCAAATGCTTTGGCAAATTGTGTGTGGTAAATCTCCCTGCCGATCAATATCTCACCTTTGGCCGTACGCAGCAATTCATCGATAAAGACATCCATGTCCCGTCCGTGGATTTCCGGAATATAGGTTTCGAAATGGTCATTGCCCGAACGGCCGCACCCGCTGTATTTGACGTTGCCTTTCTCGACAACGATAACCTTTGCCCCTAGCTCAGCGGCCCTTATCGCCGCCATAAGACCGGCGATACCACCCCCCGCACACAGGACATCACATTCCAGAAATTCCTCTTCCATGATCGCCTCCCCCGAGCTCAAATTAAGTCAAGGAAACTCGGCTCCTTCGTATTTTGTTGTTGTTCTTTGGCCATCTTCACTGAACATTCAATTACTACAATCCTAAATGATTCATTTTGAAAATTCAAAACTTGAATTTGCAGCAGCCGGTCACGTTACCCCCCGCCGATGTAAGGGAAAAGGCTGAGGACGTCGCCCTCCCGGAGCAGAATATCCAATCCCCCCTTGACGTTGACGGGAAATCCGTTGCATATGATAACCAGGTGAGTATTGACTCGCCCGTTCGGAAATAGCTCTATCCTGCGGTCAGGGCGGTCCGCCAGAAGGCCGAGAAGCTCCCGGGCTGTCGTACCATCGTCGACCCTCAAATCCTTTTCTTTTCCGAGAAAAAGTCGTCTAAGATCGCCAAAAAACCGGACTTTAACTTTCAATTTATCGCCCTCTCTTGATTATACAGAACCGAGAATAGGATACATTCCGAAGAGATGACTGAAACTTGCCTCATTCATTTCTCTCATTATCTTCAACGGCAGAAGAATATCCCCGGAGCTCATAATAATCACGGACAAGCCTTGTGAATTCTTTCTCCTTTAATACCCGTTGATTCTTTCCTATGGGATGCTTGAAAAAATGTCCGGGAAGAAAATCTTCTTCGGGTTTCATCCCCTCCCTCAGGTTGAATTCTCTGATGGTCAGGGCGATGTTTCTGGATATCGACTTGAAATCCCTTTCACTCAGATCATAGCCCAAGGTCCCCTTGACAATCCTGTTCAATTCCTCCCAGAAATAGAGATCGCGGAAGAAGCGGCAGAGGATCAATGAGTCATAGATCGTTAAACGGTCCTCGTATTCTAGGAGCATGGCAGCCTTTCCCTCGATTTTATCCGGGGCGATGAGTCCGGCAAGCTCCGGCTTGTAAAACGTCGTCCTCAGGTGGCATGCACCTCTGTCGGAAACAGCAAAGCCGAGACCCATGCCTTTCAAGTAGCGGGGATCGAAGGATGGAGGCTCCAAACCTTTGACTTGAATGGACATCTCCTCGAATCCGAGTTCTTTAGCGGCAAAGCGGACTCCTTCGGCCAAGAGATTACCGAGACCCTCCCTGTAGGCAATCATTCTAAGCAGTTCGGCGATCCGGTCCACATCGCCGTAATCGATGGCATAGTCGGTTTTTCCTTTCTTGTAGGCTTCAATTGCGAAGGCCGTGACGTTGCCTGCTGTGATCGTATCCATCCCGAGCCTGTCACAGACGTCATTGAGGTAAGCGATCTCTCTTATGTCCGTAATCATGTTCAGACCGCCGAAGGCCCCGATGGTCTCGTACTCCGGTCCGTCCAGCTTCATCCCCTTATGACGTCCGCTTTTTATCGTTGTCCACCTGTTGCATGCGATAAAACAGTATGTGCAGGCCCCGGATTTGACTTCGCATTCTTTGTTTAAGGCTTCGGCATTGATTTTATCGATGTGAGGGACAGTGCCCTGATGCCAGTATCGGGAAGGAAAGGCTTCAACCGTGTTGATGATATCCACCATCATCGGCGTCCCCAATTTTTTATAGGCCTTTGAACCTGGATTTGCGATTCCGACTTCATACTGTTTTTTCCAGAAAGCCTTCAGTACTTCGCTGTCGGCGGCTTGCTTCTCCTGATCGCCGATGAAGACCATGGCTTTGATCTTCTTGCTCCCCATGACGGCGCCGATACCTGTTCTGCCCAAACACCGTCCGAAATCGTTATTTATGTAAGCAAACTTGACCAAATTCTCTCCGGC